>NZ_JASHIT010000029.1:0-72147 GCF_030733595.1 Halomonas sp. MMSF_3323
TCGGCACGGCCGCTCCTCAGGCCTTCTCCACCAGCATGCGACCGAACATTTCCATGTGCATCGCGTGGCAGAACCAGTTGCAGTAGTACCAGTGCACACCGGCGCGTTCGGCGGTGAAGGTGACGCTGGACGTCTGTTGCGGACCGATCTCCATGGACACGCCATGGTTGACCATGCAGAAGCCGTGGGTCAGGTCTTCGACGGTATCCAGGTTGGTGATCACCACCGTGACCTCGTCACCCTGCTTCACCCTGAATTCGGTGATGCCGTACTGGGGCGCGACAGAGGTCATGTAGACGCGCACCTTGTTGCCGTCGCGGATGACCTTGTTGTCGCTCTCCAGGGTGATGCCGTCGGCCGCGGCCATGGCGCGGGTGGGTGCGAAGAACGGATCCTGGCGATCCCACACCTGGATCGGGTTGAGCTGGTCGGCGCGCATCATGATGGCGTCATGGGGCTCGGCGTAGGTCGGGCCGTCGTGGACCAGCTTCATGGTGTCGCCGGAGATGTCGATCAGCTGATCGTTTTCCGGGTGCAGCGGTCCCACCGGCAGGAAGCGGTCCTTGGAGAACTTGCACAGCACCACCAGCCACTTGCCGTCGGCATCGCGGGTCTCGCACAGGCTGGCGTGGTTGTGGCCCGGCTGATAGTGCACGTCGAGCTTCTGGTGGATGTAGTTGACGTCCTCGCCGTTGTAGGCGCGGATCGCCTCCTCGATGTTCCACTTGGCCACCTGGCTGTCGATGAACAGGGTGGTGTAGGCGAAGCCGCGACCGTCGAAGGTGGTGTGCAGCGGCCCCAGGCCCAGCTCCGGCTCGGCGACCACGCTGTCGCGGGGCTCGATCTCGTCGGCGAACAGCGCCGGCAGCTTGTCGATGGCGATGATCGACACCGTCGGCGACAGCTTGCCGTTGGCGATGAAGTACTTGCCGTCGGGTGAGGTATTCAGGCCATGGGGATTCTTGGGCACCGGAATGTAGCGCGTCAGCGGTGAGCCCTTGCGTCCGTCCAGCACCGGCACCGGGGAGTCGCCCAGGGTCTCGAACTGGCCTTTCTCGACGGCGGCCTCGATGGCTTCGACGTCGTACACCACCACCCAGTCACGCTCGGCACGCATGCTGTCGGCCAGGGTCATGCCCTTCTCGGAGTTGTAGCAGGTCGAGGCAACGAAGCGGCCGGTGTAGTCGGCGTCGGTGTTGTCCAGGTTGCCATCGACGATCACCTGCCAGGCCACTTCCATGGTCTCGGCGTCGATGGCGTTGAACATGGTGTAGTAGTTCTCGGGATGCTCCAGGTCGCGACCGTCGTTGACCTGGGGGATCGGGAACTCGGCGTTGGCGAAGACGTACTTGGTGAAGGGCACCTTCTGCAGACGCAGGCCGTGGATGGCCTGGACGTTGGGAATAGTGGTGACCTTGTCGGTCTTCATGATGTCGAGGCGGATCCGCGCCACCCGGGTATTGGCCTTGTCGTTGATGAACAGGTACTTGCCGTCATAACGACCGTCGGTGAGCGAGGCGTGGGGGTGGTGGGCGTCACCGTTGTGGAAACGCGCGGACTCGCCGAGGATATGCCGGGACTCGTTGGTGATGCCCCAGCCGGTGGCGCTCTCGGTGTTGAACACCGGAATGCGCATCAACTCGCGCATGGAGGGGATGCCCAGCACCCTCACTTCGCCGGAGTGGCCGCCGCTCCAGAAGCCGTAGTATTCGTCGAGTTCACCGGGGGCCACCATGGCATCGCCTTCACTGGCGCGGGCACTGCGGCTGCCGAGCAGGGCGCTGGTGCCAACACCGCCGACCACTCCGCTGGCAAGGCCGGCGCCGGCGACGCCGGTCACCGCACTGTTGCGTAGAAAGTGGCGTCGGGCCAGATTCTGGATACTGCGGGAATCGTCACTCACTTCAGTTCTCCTCAAGGCAGGGTATACGCCGCGGGTCGCCGTCCTGGCTTGATCCGCGGGGTTCTGCGTCACCCACGTCGCCGTGCGTCCTCGCCGCATTCCGTTCCAGGCGCTTTCTGCGCTTGACCCGGGGCGGACAGCGACGGTCGTCGTCGTAGGTGATCTGGCAGTCCAGGCAGTAGTGGCACTCCGAGGCCTCGATGCGACCGTCGGGATGGATGGCCACCAGCTCGCAGTCGTTGGCGCAGATCTGGCAGGGGGTGCCGCACTGGCCATGGTGCCGCCTTAGCCAGTCGTAAAGGCGCAGGCGACCGGCGATGGCCAGGCTCGCACCCAGCGGGCAGACGTAGCGGCAGTAGGCCTTGTGCATGAAGGCCGAGCTTGCGATCAGTGCCACGGCGTAGAGCACATAGCCCCAGTCGCGCAGGAAGTGCAGGGTGATGGCGGTCTTGAACGGCTCGACCTCGGCCAGCCGCTCCGCCTGTCCCAGGTCGTAGAAGGACACCCCGACCAGGCCAAACAGGATCAGGTACTTCACCACCCACAGCCGCCGGTGCACGGCGAAGGGCAGCGTCAGTTGCGGCACCTTCAGGTGACGGGCGAGCTGGTTGACCAGGTCCTGCAGCGCGCCGAAGGGACACAGCCAGCCGCAGAAGATGCTGCGGCCCCACAGCACCAGAGTGACCGCCACGAAGACCCACAGCACGAACATCAGCGGATCGATCAGGAAGGCCGACCAGCTGAAGCCATGGATGACGGAATGGATCAGCGCCAGCACATTGACCACCGAGAGCTGGGCCAGCGAGACCCAGCCGATATAGACCAGGGTGTAGAGCAGGAAGGCCTTGCGCAGCGGGCGCAGCAGGCGCGGACGACGCGCCAGGGCGTCCTGGAACGCCAGGATCAGTGACAGCGTCACCAGTCCAGCACCAAGCCCGATCAGCTCTAGCCGACTCTGCTGCCACATCTCGAGCCACAGCGGGGCGGGCTCCACCGGCTCGGGACGCTCGATAAAGGCCTCGGGCAGCGCCTGGTCGAGATGAAAGCGGGTGAACTCCTGGGTCAGCGGCCCCGAGGCCCGGCGCACCAGCAGGTTTAGCCGCCAGGGCGTGCCCGGGTCGAAGTGGGCGTCCTCGTGGATCACGAAGATGTCGCGTTCGCTGAGTGCGGGGGCTCCGTCGATGGCCAGGCGCGGCAGGCGGCGCTGGTCGCTGTCGTGGAAGCTGATCGAGGCGTTGCCCTGGACCAGCTCGATACGATCGAAGATGCCGCCGCGCACGTAGCCCGACCCCTTGTAGGAAAAGCTGCCGTCGGCGAGCAGGGCAACGGCGTGTTCGCCGGGGGCGAGGCTCGCCATCAACTGGTCGTAGCCGCGCTCGCCGAGCAGATTGCGGCCAACGCTCGGCGCATTGAGGTAGCCCAGGTAAAGATCGATGAAGGTGGCGTCGCGGGGCGAACGCTGGCCGCTCAGGTAGTGCTCCGCAGGGGTGCCGACGAAGGCGTCATCGACCTCTCCCTGGCGCAGGGTCAGGTGGCCCAGTGCCCCCTGGTCGAGCAGGCCCTGCCAGTCGGCGGGCGCGTAGATCTCGTCGCGCACGCGGGCGATTGGCGCTGCCGCGGGGTCCTCGATCAGCCCCAGGGCGGCGGCGACCAGGCGTCCTGCCCGCATGATGGTGTCGTTGACCACGATGACGGTCACGGTGGCGCCGGAGATGGCATCGACGTCCTCTCCCACCTCCAGGCGCGACGTCACCGAGGTACCCAGGTGCTGGCCGGCGAAGTCGTCCAGGCGCTCTGACGGGATACCGACCAGCATGATCGGCTCGGAATGATTGAGTACCTTGGCCAGGCGCAGGCTGGCGGAAGGATCGATGGCGATCAGCAGGTTGACCGGCTTGCCCGAGTAGGCGGGGATCGGCGCGACCTCGGCGCTCTCGAAGGCGTAGCCGACCAGTTCGTCGCCACGGTAGAGCGCATTGACCGGCCACGGCAGGTCGGTCACCGGCTCGACCCTGTCGGTGCCGGGAAAGGCCTGCTGAAACAGCGCGAGGTCACCCTTGGCGCTGCCAAGGTCACCGAGATACTGATCGAATTCCAGCGCCAGGGCGGGCAGGCTCAAGCACATCGCCAACAGCACGACAAGCAGGCGCAGGGGAGAAGACCAGTGGCGGGGAAAATGGCGGGGGGCTTGGGTCATGGCATGACCTCGAGGCGCAAAGCGCCCCGAGGACGCTTCGCGCACCAGGGTGGGATCAGGGCGTCAGCGACGAGAAGTAGGCGGCGATGTCGGCGATATCCTGATCCGACAGGGCCGCCGCCTGGGGCGCCATGATGGCGGACATGCCACCACCGCGCTGACCCTCGCGGTAGGCCTTGAGCGCGCTTTCCAGGTACGGAGCGTTCTGACCCGCCAGGTTGGGATAGATCGGTCCGGTGGCCTTGCCGTCAGTGCCATGGCAGGCGGCGCAGGCGCCGATCTTGGTTTCACCGGCGGCGGCGTCGCCGGCGGCCTGGGCGTTGAGACTGAACAGACAGGCGGCGCCAAGCGCGGCCAGGGGGATCCATTTCATGATGAGCGCTCCTCGGTCTTGGGGCGTGATACCTGACGCAAGCGGCGTGCGGCTTGGGTCAGGCATCACGGTTTGTGCGGGATGTCCCTTGGGACTCTCGAGTATTGGAGCGCTCAGCGACAATACCCTATGACGTTGGTCAACTTTAGGCGGGGAGAGGTACGTCTTCCGTACTATGCTTGATCGGGATCACTGGGATGGCAGGGGCATCATTGCGGTTGGCTCGCGTTTGCACTACCTCGGGCGAGAACACGCCACAGGGGCAAGCGCCGTGATGCCGCTGCCGTGATTTGATGCAGATCATGTCTGGCTTCGTCTTGCCGGGACGGGCGGATTCGACGTGCGACAATGCCGACAGATGCCGCCGTCGGGCGGTCGTGTCACGAGGGGCCTTGTCGATGTCATCCGATGTTTTGCCGTTTCAGCGTGCGCTGGTCGAGAAGTACGACCGTCCAGGGCCGCGCTACACCTCCTATCCCACCGCGCCGCACTTCCACGACGGTTTCGGTGTCGCCGACTATCGCCAGGCGGTCGAGCGCAGCCAGCAGGGGGAGCCGAAGCCGCTGTCGGTCTACGTCCATGTGCCCTTCTGCGAAAGCCTCTGCTACTACTGTGCCTGCTCCAAGATCATTACCCACAATCGCGAGCGTGCCGCTGAGTACCTGGCGCTGCTCAAGCGCGAGATCGCCCTGCAGGCGGCGCTGTTCGACGAGACCCGGGAGCTCAACCAGCTGCACCTGGGTGGGGGCACCCCGACCTTTCTGTCCAATGACCAGCTCAAGGGGCTGATCGACGCCCTGGCGCGCCACTTCCGGTTCGCCCCGGAGCAGCGCCGGGAATTCTCGCTGGAGGTGGATCCGCGTACGGTGACCCCCGCCCAGATCCATGAACTGCGCGAGATGGGCTTCAATCGTCTGAGCTTCGGCGTCCAGGACTTCGATCCGCTGGTGCAGAAGGCGGTCAACCGCGTGCAGAGCGAGGCCCAGGTGGCAGCCCTGGTGGACGCCGCCCGGGACGCCGGCTTCGCCTCGGTGTCGGTGGACCTGATCTATGGGCTGCCGCTGCAGACCCGCGACAGCTTCGACGCCACCCTGGCCAAGGTGGTGGCGCTGAGACCCGACCGCATCGCCGCCTACAGCTACGCCCACCTGCCGTCGCTGTTCAAGGCCCAGCGGCTGATCCGCGACGAGGACATGCCGCCGCCCGGGCGCAAGCTCGAGTTGCTCGAGCTGACCATCGAGCGGCTGACCCAGGCGGGCTACGTCTATATCGGCATGGACCACTTCGCCCTGCCCGAGGACGAACTCAGCAGAGCCCGTCACGACGGTACCCTGCAGCGCAATTTCCAGGGCTACTCGACCCACGCTCAGTGCGACATGATCGGGCTCGGGGTCACCTCCATCGGCAAGGTCGGCGACGCCTACAGCCAGAACGTCAAGACCACCGCCGAGTACGCCGAGCACCTCGAGGCCGGGCGGCTGCCGGTGTTGCGGGGCTATCGGTTGAGCGACGAAGACCAGCTGCGTGCCGAACTGATCACCTCGCTGATGTGTCACGGCGAGGTGCGCTTCGCCGAGTTCGAAGCCCGTCACGCTATCGACTTTCGCACGCATTTCGCCAGCGCCCTCGACCAGCTCGACGAGATGCAGGCCGACGGCTTGATCGAGATCAAGCAGCAAGCGCTCAGGGTACTGCCGGCAGGACGCCTGATGATGCGCAACGTGGCCATGGCCTTCGATGCCTACCTGGTCCCCGGCAGCGGGCGCTTCTCGCGCACCGTCTAGCCGGCTCTATCGCGGCTGCCCCGGGGCGAGACGCCCGGGGTAGGCCGCGCTACCTTTCATGCGCCAAAGCCGAATTAACGATCGGGTCTTCCATGGCCCGATTTTTCGTTTATATTGTGCCGCCGGTCGAAAATTTTACTATATCTGGTAGGGTGCCCGAGCTTATCCGGAGCGCGCATCCGCCCCTTTACGACCCCGTTTATTTGCCGGTAACTTCATCGGAGACAAGCTTTCATGACCACATCCGCCAAGGCCGCCGCCCTGTCGCAGGAGGTTCCCATGCAGGGCCCCTCGTATGACATCTGGGACGCCAAGTATCGCTTGAAGGACCGCCACGGCCAGCCCGTCGACGCCGACCTTCAGGCCACCTGGGACCGCGTGGCCAAGGCGCTGGCCGCCGTCGAGGGCGACGCCGCCGACAAGTGGCTGCCGAAGTTTCGCTGGGCGCTGGAAAACGGCGCCGTGCCGGCAGGCCGGATCACCTCCAACGCCGGAGCCGAGGGCTACAAGCCCGCGGTCAGCCTGATCAACTGCACGGTATCGCGGACCATTCGCGACTCCATGCACGACATCCTCGACAGCGTGGTGGATGCGGGCATGACCCTCAAGGCCGGCTGCGGCATCGGCTACGAGTTCTCCACCCTGCGCCACAAGGGCGCCTTCGTGTTCGGCGCCGGTGCCGGCACCAACGGCCCCCTGGCGTTCATGGATATCTACGACAAGATGTGCTTTACGGTGGCCTCCGCCGGCGGCCGTCGTGGCGCCCAGATGGGCACCTTCGACGTCGGTCATCCCGACGTGCGCGACTTTATCGAGGCCAAGCGCGAGGCCGGTCGCCTGCGCCAGTTCAACCTGAGCCTGCTGATCACCGACGAGTTCATGGAAGCGGTGAAGCAGGACGCCGACTGGCCGCTGGCCTTCCCGCTGCACGAGGGCGAGAAGGGCGACGTCGATGACAGCGAGCTGATCTACCGCGACTGGCCGGTGATCGAGGACGGCTACACCCAGGACGCCGAAGGTCGCGTGGCCTGCCGCGTGGTCGAGGTGATCAAGGCCCGCGAGCTGTGGGACACCATCATGCGTTCCACCTACGACTACGCCGAACCCGGGTTCATCCTGATCGACCAGGTCAATCGCATGAACAACAACTGGTTCTGCGAAGAGATCCGCGCCACCAACCCCTGCGGCGAGCAGCCGCTGCCGCCGGAGGGCGCCTGCCTGCTGGGGTCGGTCAACCTGACCCGCTTCGTGATCGATCCGTTCGGCGACAAGCCGCGCTTCGACTGGGACAAGTACCGTGAGGTGGTGGCGATCTTCACCCGCATGCTCGACAACGTGGTCGAGATCAGCGGCCTGCCGCTGTCCGGCCAGCGCCGCGAGATCGAGGCCAAGCGCCGCCACGGCATGGGCTTCCTCGGCCTCGGCTCGACCATGACCATGCTCAAGATGCCCTATGGCTCGGCCGAGTCGCTGGGCTTCACCGAGGAGGTCAGCCGAGTGCTGGCCGTGGAGGGCTGGAAGCAGGCGCTGGAGCTGTCCCGCGAGAAGGGCATGGCCCCGATCCTCGAGCAGGAGTTCGAGCTGACGCCGAAGATGCTTCGCGAGCGTCCCGAGCTCGGCCGCGACGGCTATGAGGTCGGCGACAAGGTGCCCGGGCGCATCCTGCACGCGCGCTACAGCCGCTATATGCAGAAGATCGCTGAGGTCGAGCCGCAGCTGGTGGCGGAGCTGGCAGAGCACGGCGCGCGCTTCACCCACCACTCGTCGATCGCCCCCACCGGGACGATCAGCCTGTCGCTGGGCAACAACGCCTCCAATGGTATCGAGCCGTCGTTCTCCCATCGCTACTTCCGTAACGTGATCCAGGCCGGCAAGAAGACCAAGGAGCAGGTCGAGGTGGTGTCCTTCGAGCTTGCCGCTTACCGTCACTTCATGCACGCCGACGCGGTGGAAAGCGACCTGCCCGAGTACTTCATCACCGCCGACGCGGTGACCCCCAAGCAGCACGTGGCGGTGCAGGCCGCGGCCCAGGCCTGGGTCGACTCGGCGATCTCCAAGACCGTCAACGTGCCCACCGACTTTGCCTTCGAGGCGTTCAAGGACCTGTACCTGGACGCCTACCAGAGCCGCCTCAAGGGCTGCACTACCTTCCGCTTCAACCCGGAGGCCTTCCAGGGCGTGCTGGTGCGCGAGGATGACCTCAAGAACACCACCTATATCTTCGAGCTGGAGAACGGCGAGACCCTCGAACTCAAGGGCGACGAGACGGTGATCTACGACGGCGAGGAACACAACGCCGCCAACCTCTACGACGGCTTGAAGGAGGGGACCTATGGCAAGTGGTAATCGGACCAGCGGCGAGCCGCAACATCATGCCTGGGTCGTGAGCGTGTCACGCCCGCATCATCTTTCTGGAGGAGCCCGCTGATGGCTGTCGAAATCAATTCCAAGATCGTGGGCTACCGCGTCAAGAGCGAGGAGGCCGCCCCCGCGCCGGCCCCGCTGCCCGAGGAAAACCCGCTGACCATGCGCATCCCCTCGCGCCCCGAGGGAACGCTGGAGGCAGTATCCGAGAAGATCTCCTACGTCGGCGCCGAAGGCCGCAAGAAGGTCTACCTGCTGGTGTCCTTCATGCCGGTGGAAGGCGTGCTCAACGGCCAGCGGGTGATTATCGAGCGCCCGGTGGAGTTCTTCTTCCCCTCCGGCCAGCTGTCCAGCGAACACCAGTGGATCACCGCCACCATGCGCAGCCTGTCGCTGGCCGCCCGCGGCGGCTACGTCACCCAGGCGGTGGCGGATCTGCGCAAGGTGGCCTGGGACAAGGGCCTGGTGCGCTGCGGCATGAACCGCTGGAACAAGCCGATGTTCCACGACTCCGAGGTCGCCGCCATCGCCTGGTCGATCCAGCAGATCCTCTATCGTCGCGGCTTCCTCGACATCGACGGCAACCAGATTCCGGTGGAGGAGCTGGTCAGCCGCTACGCCCGGCGCCAGGCCTCCGGCCACGGCTGGTACCCCGCCGAGGTCGAGGACGAGACCCCGAGCGGCGCGGTCGAGCCGCTGGATGGCAAGCCTGCCGAGTCCGCCGCCGAAGGCGCCAGCCCCGCCGTGGTCGGCAACTGCCCCGAGTGTCGCGGCGAGCTGATCATGATGGACGGCTGCCCCACCTGCTACGCCGGCTGCGGCTGGTCGAAGTGTGGCTAGTCGACGTTTGGTTGGAAAGCACGACTAGAATACGTGGCTAGAAAGCACGGCTGGCGCGCGAACAACCCAGCGTCACAACGATGGGCCCTTCGGGGCCCATCGTTGTGTCTGGAGGGGTGGTTTTCGTTCAGCCAGCGTCGTGACAGCAGGCGCTATGACGCCCCAGGCGGCTGAGCCTGGCCGGAGCGGGTGGTGTTGTAGACGGGGTGGCCGCAGGGGCAGTGGTGGTTGATGAACCGGCTGCGGAAAAAACGGATGTCGAACTCCCGGACGTAGCTGGTCTTGTGGGCGGCCAGCACGATGTCAAAGGCGTAGTCGCGGTGGGCCTCGCCCCGACTCTGGGCGTCCAGGTAGGGCGTGTAGTCGGTGGTGATATGCAACTGGAGATGGGCTTCGCACAGATGCCCGGTGAAGTAGGGCAACACACGTATCTGGCTTTCCTCCTTGGGCGCCGAGGGTTCGGGCATGCCAGTCACGTTGCCGATGATCACCTTGCGAGAATCCAGCACGAACATGCAGAGGCCGCTGCCGGTGCCAAGCAGGCTGCCAAGGTAGAGGGTTTCGGCATGGTCACCCTCTATCAGCTTGCGCATGGCGTGGACGGTGAAGCGATAGCTCTGCCAGTGGCACCACTGTGCTGCTCGTTGCAGTCGGTGATAGACACTAGCCCCGACGCTGCGACGCGCAAACCCGGCCAGGCGCTGGCGCAGACGGGATTGGCCCAGATAGAAGGCATAGTACCAGGCCACCAGTTTCGTAAACGCCAGGCAGATGATCGCAATAGTGAGGGTAACCAGCGACGTCTGAAGGAAGGGCTCGCCGAAGGGCTCGCCTTGGGTGTCTGGGTAGGCGTAAGGAGAAGCGGAGGGGGCAGAGAAAGCGTGCAGGAGGTAAAGCACAGCGAAGACCGGGAGGGCGGCCCCAAAGCCGGCGATGGCGCTGCGCAAGGTCAGCTGTTGTCCGTTGGCACGAATGACGTAGCGTCGCCAGGAAGGGATCGAATGGCATAGCAGAAAGCCGGCCACCAGCAGGACGAAAGGTGGCAGCAGCTTGATGCCGCTCATTCCGGCTTGCTGTCCCTGCGATCGAGGCTGCGGCGAAGGGCTCTGACGTTGCTCTTGACCTTGCGCGACCGCACCAGCTCGGCGCTGTCCACGGAGACGGCGCCGCGATGCGATATCTTCATGCTACGCAGGTGGCCACCCTCTTTGGCCTTGAGGTAGCCTTCGAAGCTGGTTTCGATGGACATCGTTGCTCCTTTTCCGCTTGTGAACTCAATGCTCTGCGGAACCTGGGTGAAGCCAAGGGGCCGAACCCGATGATGTCAGCAGTGTAGCAGAGTTCCCATTTCGACCCCGGCATTCGGCTGTGTCAGAGCGTTCAACGAGCGCTACACCAGAGGGCTTGATGGGCGTCATGAACCGAGGGCGACGGTATCGCTAGCATGACCCGGCGGCGTCGTGCCGCTTGACCAGGAACCCGTCATGTCGCTGTCGCCGCTCGGCTCGCTGTCGTTGCCTTCTCTTGCCCTTCCTGCCCTGCCCACCCTTCCTTCGTTGCCGTCGTCGTTGACGTCTGGCGCCTTGACCCGGGTGCCCCATCGTCTGCATCTGTCACTGATGCGCCGTCTCGGCCCGCTGCCCCTGCCGCTGTTGCGCACGAGTCTCGAGCCCTGGCTCAACCGCACCCTGGCCGAGCCACTGGCCGACGGTGAGTTCGACGTGCTTGAAGGGCGCCGGGTGTGTCTGTCCATCGATGATCTGGCGCTGGCGGTCACCCTGACCCTCACGCACGGTCGCCTGCAGGTCACCGACGCGCCCTGGGAGGTGAAGGTGGCGGGGGGCTGGCGCGAGTTCGCCTGCCTGGCCAGCCGCGAGGAAGACCCGGACAGCCTGTTCTTCCAGCGCCGGCTGTGCCTGGAGGGCGATACCGAACTGGGGCTGACGGTGAAGAACCTGCTGGATGGGCAGGAAATGGAACTGCTGCATCCCTACCTGCTCGAGGCGCTGGGCCAGCTGCAGCGCTGGCTGCCTCGCCAGGCCTAGGCGCCTGGTTACCGCCTGCTGGCTGGCGGGTTGAGCCATCTAGCGATGGAGGCCGGCGAACCGGCCTCCTGAGTGAGGTGGTGTGAGAGGGAAGGGGCTTTCAGTCTTCCAGTACCGGCGCCAGATCCATCCCCGCCTGGCCGTGCCAATAGCCATTGCACAGCTCGGCGTCCACCAGCGCCAGCGGCGAGGGCGCCGAGTAGCGTCCTTGGCGGGCCAGGTCGAAGTCCGCCACCACCTCATCCATCCCCTCTGAACGCGGACTTAGCCGGGCCGTGGTGACGCCCATTGTGGCCATCTCGGCAAGCTCGTGGCGCAGGTCCTGACAGGCCCCGGACAGGGTCTGGATACCGTTCAGGGTGAACAGTCGACGGCTGTCGTCCTGGGTGGTCAGCGACAGCCCTTCCGGATAGTCCTGGCAGACGAACTGGCAGCGATCCTTGGGGTGCTGATGGTGACGCGCGGTAAAGCAGCGCGACGACCAGGCCAGCGGCAGGTGGCCGTAGGCCAGCACCTCGCAGTCCAGCGCCAGCCCCGCCTCGCGGGCGTCAGACAGCAGCCGGGCCAGGTCGGCGCCGGGCAACTCCACCGGGGCGACGAAGCGGAACATGCCGGCGCGCTTGAGGATCTCCAGGGTCGGCACATTGTAGAGGTTGAGCGCCGGGCCGCCGACGAAGGGCAGGCCCGCCTCGGACAGCCGGTGCACCGCGCTCATGTCGTTGGCCTCGACCAGGAAGTCGCCGTTGTCGCACAGCCTGGTCAGGTCGCGCAGGTCGGCGTTGGACTCGATCAGGGTCTGCGAGCCGAGGATCACCTGCTTGCCGGCGGCGGCGAGCTGGTGGCCGATCTCCAGCCAGTCGGCGAGCTTCATGTCGCGCCGCCGGGAGCACACGGTTTCGCCCAGGGTGACGCTGGTCAGCGGCCAGTGGCAGGCCTGTTCATAAAAGGCGAAGTAGCGCTCGCGGGTCCAGTAGAAGGACACCGGGCCAAGGCTCAATTCCAGTGAAGCAGCGGTCATCTCGCCTCCTGTCATTTCCAGTCGCGCTCGTAGGCGCCGAGAGTATGGGTGGAGCCTTCGGCCAGCGGCGCCAGGGCGGCGCTCCAGTCGGCCTGGGGGCGATAGTCGTCGCCGGCCCGGTCCAGATGGTCCAGCGCCTGGCGCCACACGCGGGTGACGCTGGCCACATAGGCCGGACTGCGCTGACGACCCTCGATCTTGATCGCCTTGATGCCCAGCGCCGCCAGCTGGGGCAGCAGGTCCAGGGTGCTGAGGCTGGTCGGCGCCTCGATGGCGTGGCCGACGTCGCCCTCGACGTTGAAGCGTCCCTTGCACAGGGTCGGGTAGCCGGCCTGTTCGTCGGCGCGGTAGCGATCGATCAAGACGCCGTTCAGGCGCGATTCGCGTCCGCTGGCGGTCTCTTCCCAGCGCACGTGGGCCGCCGGCGAGCACACGCCGTGGGTGTTGGGTGATTCGCCGGTCAGGTAGGACGACAGATAGCAGCGGCCCTCGGCCATGATGCACAGGCTGCCGAAGGCGAACACCTCGAGCTCCACCGGGCTGTGGCGGGCCAGGTCGCGCACCTGGTGGATCGACAGCACCCTGGGCAGCACCGCGCGACGGATGCCGAACTCGCGGTGGTAGAAGGCCAGCGCCTCATGGCTGGTGGCGGAGCCCTGCACCGACAGGTGGCGGGGGGTGTCCGGGTGGCGCTCGGCGGCGTAGGCCAAAAGGCCCGGGTCGGCCAGGATCAGGGCGTCGACCTGAAGCGAAGCCGCCTGGTCCACCGCCGCGCGCCACTGGGCCAGGCTCGACTGCTGCGGGTAGGTATTGATCGCGCAGAACACCCGGCAGCCCCGGGCGTGGGCGTAGTCGATACCCTCGCGGGCGCGCTTGTCGGTGAAGTTCAGCCCGGCGAACTGGCGGGCGTTGGTGGCATTCTGAAAGCCGAAGTAGACCGCGTTGGCGCCCTCGTCCACGGCGCGCTTCAAAGCGGGCAGGCTACCCGCGGGACAGACCAGTTCCATGTCGATCTCCGAGCGAAGAGAGGCGCCATGCTAGCCCCGCCCGGACACCGCCGGCTTGATGCGTATCAGTGTCCGCCAATGAAGTGGGGGATGGAGCGAAGGGATGACGCGCTGCACCGGGGCCGGGTGTGGACAACCTGGCGATGGTGGGAATCCGACTTGCGGGTCAGGCGTGCAGATAAAGGTGGCGATGAGCTTGTGAGTCGTTCTGTGGATAACCCTGTGTGGCACCTTGTGAAAAGCGGTGGGCAGGCGGTGCAGGGGCTGTGGGCAGCGGTGTATAAGTCGCCTGTCAGTGGTGGATCAGCGGCTCGCTCGCTGTGGTAAACGAAAACGGGCCCCGCAGGGCCCGTGGCATTCTTGCCGGAGCCTACTGACCGCCGGAGGGGAAGTGGAACTCCGCCTGGGTGGTCTCGAAGGGCGAGGGCCAGCGCTGTGACACCGCCTTGCGACGGGTGTAGAAGCGCACCGCGTCAGGGCCGTAGGCGTGCAGGTCGCCGAACAGCGAACGCTTCCAGCCGCCGAAGCTGTGGCTGGCCACCGGCACCGGCAGCGGCACGTTGATACCCACCATGCCGACCTCGATGGCGTCGGTGAAGCGGCGCGCCGCCTCGCCGTCACGGGTGAACAGGCAGGTACCGTTGCCGTACTCGTGGGCGTTGGTCAGGGCGATGGCCTCATCGAGGCTGTCGACACGCACCACGCACAGCACCGGGCCGAAGATCTCCTCGCGGTAGATGGTCATCTCCGGGGTGACCCGGTCGAACAGGCAGCCGCCGACGAAGAAGCCGTTCTCGTGGCCCGGGACCACCAGCTCGCGGCCGTCGGCCACCAGGGTGGCCCCTTCCTGCACGCCCTTCTCGATATAGCCGAGCACCTTGTCGCGATGCTGGGCGGTGACCAGGGCGCCCATGTCCAGGCCCTTGTCGGTGCCGGGGCCGATCTTCAGCGCGGCGATCTTGGGGCCCATGGCCTCGATCAGACGGTCGGCGGTGTCATCGCCGACGCATACCGCCACCGAGATCGCCATGCAGCGCTCGCCGGCGCTGCCGTAGGCGGCCCCCATCAGGGTGTTGGCGGCGTTGTCGATATCGGCGTCGGCCAGCACCACGGCGTGGTTCTTGGCGCCACCGAGGGCCTGCACCCGCTTGCCGCTCTCGGCGCCACGTCGGTAGATGGTTTCGGCGATGGGGGTCGAGCCGACGAAGGACACGGCCTTGATCTCGGGGGCGTCGAGCAGCGCCTCGACGGTCTCGCGGCCGCCCTGGACCACGTTCATGATGCCCTGGGGCAGGCCGGCTTCCTCGAGCAGGCGGGCGACCGCCAGGGCGGCGGACGGGTCCTTCTCGGAGGGCTTGAGCACGAAGGCGTTGCCGCAGGCGATGGCCATCGGGTACATCCACAGCGGTACCATCGCCGGGAAGTTGAACGGGGTGATGCCGGCCACCACGCCCAGCGGCTGGAAGTTGGAGAAGGCGTCGATGGACGGCCCCACGTTGTGGGAGTACTCGCCCTTGAGCAGCTCCGGCACGCCGCAGGCGTACTCGACGTTCTCGATGCCGCGCTTGAGCTCGCCCATGGCGTCCTCGAGAGTCTTGCCGTGCTCTTCGCTGATCAGTCGCACCAGACGATCGGCGTCACGCTCCAGCAACGCCTTGAAGCGGTACATCACCTGGGCGCGCTTGGCCGGCGGGGTATCGCGCCAGGCCGGGAAGGCCGCCTGGGCGGCGTCGATGGCGGCCTTGACGGTGTCGGCGTCGCCGTCGGCGACCTGGCGAATGGTCTCGCCGGTGGCCGGGTTGGTGACCGGCAGATGGCGGCTGGCCTCGAGATCCTGACCATTGATCCAGTGATTGACGTTGTCCATCGAGGGTCCTCAAGTGTCGAAAGGGCGGACGGGCATGGCCCGTCCGCGCTGTGGATAACGCTGTGAACAGTGGGTGTAAAGGTTGTCCACAGGCTGTCGGTTTCAGGTGGATAAGCCGGGCGCTCGGTACCGGCAAGCGGCCCCAGGCGAGCGGACTTAGTCGAGCGGCCCCAGTCAAGCGGACTTAGTCGAGCCGGTCGAGGGTCTCGGCGACGGCGTCGAACAGGCGCTCGAGCTCGGCCTCGGTGGTGGCGAATGGAGGGCCGAACTGCAGGGTGTCGCCGCCGAAGCGCACATAGAAGCCGGCCTCCCACAGCGCCAGGTGAGCGTCGCGCGGGCGGATGGCCGGATCGCCGTCGCGCGGGGCCAGCTGGATCGCCCCGGCCAGGCCGAAGTTGCGGATGTCGACCACATGGGAGCGGCCCTTCAAGGCGTGCAGGCGATCCTCGAAGGCCGGGGCGATGGCCCTGACCTGGGCCGGGAAGTCCTCGCGCTCGAGCAGGTCCAGCGCGGCCAGGGCGGCGGCGCAGGCCACCGGATGTCCGCTGTAGGTGTAGCCGTGGGGAAATTCGATGGCGTGCCCCGGGCCGCCGGCGTGCATGAAGGTGTCATGGATCTCGCCAGAGGCGATCACCGCACCCATCGGCACGCAGCCGTTGGTGATCTGCTTGGCCACCGTCATCAGATCCGGGGTGACGCCGAAGGCCTCGGCGCCGGTGCGCGCACCGCTGCGACCGAAGGCGGTGATTACCTCGTCGAAGATCAACAGGATGTCGTGGGCCGAGCAGATCTCGCGCAGCCGCTCGAGGTAGCCCTTGGGCGGCACGATGACCCCGGCGGAGCCGGACATTGGCTCGACGATCACCGCCGCGATGTTGGAGGCGTCGTGCAGCGCGATCTGCTCGAGCAGCGCATCGGCAAGCTCGGCCCCGGTCTCGGCCTGGCCCCGGGTGAAGGCCTGGTTCGGCTGCAGGGTGTGGGGCAGGTGGCTCGAGTCCAGCAACTGACCGAAGTGCTTGCGGTTGCCGCCGATGCCGCCAAGGCTGGTGCCGCCGATGTTGACCCCGTGGTAGCCCTTGGCCCGGCCGATCATGCGGGTCTTTTCCGGGCGACCCTTGAGTCGCCAGTAGGCCTTGGCCATCTTCAGCGCGGTATCGGCGGACTCGGAGCCGGAATCGGTGAAGAACACATGGTCGAGTCCCGTCGGGGTCAGGCTCGCGACCTTCTCGGCCAGCTTGAAGGCCAGCGGATGGGACACCTGAAAGCTCGGCGCGAAGTCGAGACTGCCAAGCTGGTGGGCCACCGCCTCGCGGATCTCTTCACGGTTGTGCCCGGCGCCACTGGTCCACAGACCCGACAGCGAATCGAACACCCGGCGGCCGCGGTCGTCGATGAAGTAGCGGCCCTCGGCGCCCTGGATCATCCGCGGATGCTGGTGGAAGTCCTGGTGGGCGGTGAACGGCATCCAGTAGTGATGGTTGAGCCCGGCCCCCGCAGGTCGCTCGGCGTGGGCGTCGGGATGGGTATCGAGGGTGTCGAAGGTCAGCATGGCGATTCTCCAGTCAGGGCCGCAGGGCGGACATGGACTCAGCATGGACCGGAAGTCAGGTTAATAAAATCATGCTCTGCTTTCGTTCAGGTTGGGTTTTGCTAACGCGATTGCTGGCTCGGCACCATGGTCTCCATGACAGGGACCAGGTGCATTGTCAGTCGAGGCCCTCCAGCCTTGGCTGGGGCGACGGTGCCTGCGGGTCCTGGCGGTGCGGAGCTGCTGTCCTGGCGCGTCTAGACAAGGTCATGCTCCAGCGTGGCGGTAAAGTCTTTATCGCACTCGAGGACCGCGCCTTCTTGTGGTGCCCAGTTGATGAAGCGCCTTCTTATGGCGCCCGATGCCGCGCCGACAGACGGATATCCCTCACTAAAGTCGCATTTCGCAGTCGTCATGCTCTGGCTATCTTGGGTACACGAATACTTTGTATGATGTAATACCTTAAGTGCAAAAGCCGAAGTAGTCGTCACAAGAGCAGCAACCACAAGAGCAGCAGTCCCCACAGGAACGGCCACACCGCGTTGCGTCGGCCGTCCCCGCAAGCCAACAACAAACACTGCCCTGACGGTGGCAAGGAGTGGATGAGATGCGCAAGTCGATGAGCATGACCCTGGGTGGCCTGGCGCTGGTCGCCAGTGCCTCGGTCGCGGCGGACTATCCGGAGCGCGACGTTCGCATGATCGTGCCCTGGGGCGCCGGCGGCGGTACCGACGGTATCGTGCGCAAGATCTCCAACCTGGCCGAGGAGCCGCTGGGGGGCACCGTCTACGTCGAGAACATCGAAGGCGGCATGAGCGCCAACGGCCTGGTGCAGGCGCTGGGCGCGCGCCCCGATGGCTACACCCTGATCGCGCTGACCTACGACAGCGTCGTCACCATCCCGTGGCAGGGAATGCTGGCCGGCTATGATATCGACAAGCTGGATCTGATCGCGCGGATCACCAGTGAGCCGGACGCCGTCGTGGTGCCGGAGGATTCGCGCTTCGATAGCCTCGAGGCATTGATCGAAGCCGCCAGGGCCGCGCCCGGGGAGATCCGCGCCGGTATTCAGAACATGGGCTCGCGGACCCACCTGACGCTGCTGCAACTGCAGGACCAGGCCGAGGTGGAGTTCAAGATCGTCTCCTATCCCGGTGGTGCGGCGCCCCAGAAGGAGGCCCTGCTCAACGGCGAGGTGGACCTGGCGCTGACCAGCCTCGGTGACTTCGAATCGCTGATCTCGGCGGGTGACGCCCGTGGCCTGGTGGAGTTCACCGACGTCCAGAGCGAGAGCTTCCCCGACGTGCCCCCGGCAACCGAGCTGGGCTACGACATCCAGATGGGCAGTTTCGTGATCCTGGCGGCGCCTGCCAATACGCCGGACGACGCCGTGACGGCCCTCGAGGCGGCCTATCAGCAGGCCTACGACAGCGAGGAATTCCAGACCTGGCTGGTCGACGTCGGTGTCACCCCCAACTGGCTGGGCACCGATGAGGTCGAGGACTGGGCCGAACAGACCCAGGGTGAGCTGTTCGCACGCATGGACGAGCTGAAGGAAGCCGGCCTGATCGGCCAGTAAGCCCGCGCCGCCACCGCGGTGGCGGCTCTTTTCCGGAGGACTCCCGATGAAATCGCTCTCCCGCCTGGGGACCTGGCTGACGGGGCCGACAGGTGTCGTCGTCTGCCTGTTGGCCCTGACCCTGATCTATCTGCTCGAGGCGTTCAAGATCGCCCCGCCCATCAAGAACGGGGCCCTGACCGCCTCCTTCTTCCCGGTGGCGCTCGCCGTGGTCATGCTGCTGGCGCTGGGTGGCGTGATCCTCGCCGATCGACGCGAGGCGGCCAGTGGCGAGGCTGGTGGCGAGGCCGGCGCCGGGGAAAGCGACGAGGGAGGCGACGACCATGGAGATGCAAAGGTGGCGGCGTGGCGAGGGCCGGTGGCGGTCACCCTGCTCACCGCCGTCTATATCGCCCTGTTTGCCCACCTTGGCTACTTCATCGCCACCTTCCTCTACGCCTTCAGCATGACGCTGGCTTTCGCCACCGGGCGGCCCTCGCCGCAGGCGCTTGGGTTCAAGGCGCTGGTGGCCGGCGTGATCACCCTGCTGGGATACGGGCTCTTCGAGCTGGTGTTCCAGGTTCGCCTGCCGACGCCCTGGATCTGACCCATGGACTATCTGATCGAACTCTCCAAGGGCCTTGCCGTGCTGATGCAGCCCGACATCCTGCCCTACCTGATCGGCGGCTACCTGATCGGCACCTTCTTTGGCGCCGTGCCGGGGCTCACCTCGATGCTGGCCATCGCCCTGCTGCTGCCGTTGACCTACAGCCTCGACATCACCGCGGCGCTGGTCGCCTGCGCCGCCATCTTCATGGCCGGCATGTGCAGTGGCAGCATCACCGCCACCACCATCAATATTCCCGGTGCCCCGGCCTCGATGATGACCGCCATAGAGGGCTACCCCATGCAGCAGCGGGGCGAGGGCGCCAAGGCGCTGGGCCATGCCGCCCTGGCGTCGATGATCGGCGGCGCCCTGGGTGCCATCATGCTGATGGTGATGGCGCCGCTGGCCACCGAGGCGGCGCTGCTGATTCGCACACCGGGCAAGTTCTCGCTGATCGCCTTCGCCCTGATCGTGATCGTCATCTCCCAACGTGGGGCCATCTCCAAGGGCCTGGTCGCCACCACCCTGGGGGTGATGGTGGCCACCGTCGGTATCGACGTGATGCAGCCGGTCACCCGCTTCACCTTCGGCACCGGCGTGCTGATGCAGGGCATCGACATCATGCCGCTGGTCATCGGCGCCTTCGCCGTCAGTGAGCTGCTGGTGCAGTCGCAGAACCGCGCCTCGCGCACCGTCGAGGTCGACGCCATCAAGGCCAGCGTCATTCGCCGCCGGGACTTTATTCCACCCTGGCACGAGGTGCGTGAAATCGGCGTCTATCGCTACGTCAAGACCGCCATCATCGGCTACAGCGTCGGCGTGCTGCCGGGCGCCGGAGGCTCCATGGCGGCCTTTGTCGCCTACGCCGAGTCCATGCGCAGCTCACGCCACCCGGAGAAGTACGGCAAGGGTTCGGTGGAAGGCATCGCGGCGGCGGAGGGCGCCAACAACGCCATGTGCAGCGGCGCCTTCGTGCCGATGCTGTCGTTCGGTATTCCCGGTGATCCCACCACCGCCATCGTGCTGGGCGTGCTGGTGATCAACGGTCTGCAGCCCGGGCCGCAGTTCCTCGACAGTCAGCTTGCGCTGGTGGCACCGATGTTCATGGCGCTGCTGGTGGCGGCCCTGGTGATGGTGCCGCTGACGCTCTACGTGCTGGGGCCCTGGTTCGTGCGGATCGTCTCGATCCGCCGCGATGTGCTCTACGCCAGCATCGCGGTGATCGCGCTGGTCGGCTGTTACGTGGCTACCTACTCGATCTTCCAGATGGGACTGGCGCTGGTGTTCGGGGTGCTCGCCTTCCTGCTGCGGCGCCAGGGCTATCCGGTGGCCTGCCTGCTGCTCGGCTTCGTGCTCGGCCCGAGCCTGGAGGAATACTGCCGACGCTCGCTGTCGCTGTCCGACGGCAACCCGCTGATCTTCCTCACCAGTCCCGACAGCCTGTTCTTCCTGGCGCTGACCGGGGTGTTCTACTACTTCATGGTGGTGAGAAAGCCCGAGGCGCGACAGCACGCCTGAGCCTCTGGTTGGTGAAAGACCGCCGCAAGACACGACAAGGCCGCGCCCTCGGGCGCGGCCTTGTCGTGGTGGGCTGAGTGGAACGCGACGGTCAGACGTGCTTGTCAGGCGACGCTACTGGTGTTGCTGAGCGGACGCGAGGGACCGAAGTTTTCATGACGGCGGCGCAGCGCAGACACGTCGAACAAGATAGCCAGCTGCGGCTCAGGCGACGCTACTGCTGTTGCTGAGCGGACGCGAGGGACCGAAGTGCTCGTAGTGACGGCGCTGCTCGGGGATACCCAGTTCTGCCAGATGGCTGTCGATGGCGCTCATGAAGGGCGGCGGGCCGACGAAGTAGCACTGAGCGTCGCCGCCGGGCAGCAGGCGGGCCAGCAGCTCACGCTCGAGGCGGCCCTTGATGTCGCCGCCGTCGCCTTCCTCGTAGGCGCAGACCCGGGTCAGCAGTTGCGGATAGTCTCGGGCAAGGGCCTCGACCTCGCCACGGAAGGCGTGGTGGTCGATGTTCCGGGCAGCGTGGACGTAGCAGACCCGGCGTCCCTGGGCCAGGGCCTGGCGCGCCAGCGGCAGCATCGGTGTCTGGCCGACACCGCCGCTGATCAGCATCACCGGCGCGTCGCCATCGTCCAGGGTCAGCTCACCGGCGGGGGGCAGCAGTTCCAGGGTGTCGCCGACGCGCATCTGCTGGTGCAGGAAGTTGCTGACCAGACCGCCCGGCTCCTGTTTCACCGAGATACGATAGCTACGGCCGTTGGGGCTGCCGGACAGGCTGTAGTGGCGATGCACGATTGCCTCGTCCACCGCCAGACGCAGGCCGATGTACTGGCCGGGCTCGGCGTCGGCCACCGGCTGGCCGTCGACCGGCTCCAGGGTGAAGGAGCGAATCACCTCGCACTCGCGCTGGATCTGGGCGACACGGAACTCGCGCAGTCCACGCCAGCCGCCGGGGCGATCGGCGAAGGCCTGGTAGCGCTCGGCTTCGGCAGCGATCAACAGCGCGGCCAGGTCGTTGTACAGGGCCGCCCAGGCGTCGGCGATCTCCGGCGTCACCACCTCGCCCAGCACCTCGCCGATGGCGGCCATCAGGCATTCGCCGACGATGGGGTACTGCTCGGGCTGGATGCCCAGCGAGACGTGCTTGCTGATCACCGTCTGCATCGAGTCGATGACCTCCTGGGGCTGGCGGCGCAGGCCGACATAGGCCAGCACCCCTCGCGCCAGCGCCTTCGGCTGGCCACCGTCGGCCTGGTGGGCCTGGTTGAACACCGCCTTGACCTCCGGGTAGCGCTCGAACATCAGCGGATAGAAACGGGCGGTGATGGCGTCGAGGTGTTCGGCGACCAGAGGGGCGGTGGCATCGATGATGGCGTCTTGGGCAGCGGTGGTCATGGCGTCTCCTGTCAGGGATATGGCGCAGCGCGCTCCCACTGTGGCAAAAAACCTTCACCGCGTCGGAGGCCTGGCTCGTTTGGGCCTACTTTTTCTCTACAGCTTGTGAACAGAGCATCGGTTGATATGCCTCGACACCTGCGGTGCTTCCACGGGGTCGGGGCGTATCGCTCGTCGCCTTTCTGTACCCTGTATGGAGCAAGCGATATGCCGCTTCGCTTGAGGTGCGCCAACTTGCCACAGTGTGGGTGATCCAGAGCGGGTAATGAGCGGGCAGTGTGGATCCACAGGGCGCTTGTCGAGAGCGCTGGTCACGCTACCCGGCTCCTTTTTTTCTGGCCCGGTTCCCGGCCACGTTTCCGACCCGATTCTGTCCCGGTATTCGCCCTGGGCAGTGGTAACTCTTGCGAATGAAATCGAGATTGCATGTCGATCTGACACTGCAAGTGCTATCGTTTTGACACTGTTGATAGTCAAAAGGACATTCGAGGTGGTCAGCTTTCTACGACGCCTGCGTGCCCTGCTGCAGCGCCTGGGCGATGAGCAGGGCCCCGAGCTCGCCGAGGCCTGGCAGGGCTTGCTCGAATCACTGGTGGCCCCCACCGCGGCGGATGCCAGCGCGTTGCTGGTGGCGCAGGGCTCCGGTCTCAGGCCGGTGGCCACCATCGGCCTGCCCGAGGGCGTGGCCGGCAGGACCTTCGCCTTGAGCGAGCATCCTCGCCTCGCCGCCATCGCCGAGGCGCCGGGGGTCTGCCGCTTTGCCGCGGACTCGCCCCTTCCTGATCCCTACGACGGGCTGCTGGATGACGGTCTTAGCCCTGTCCATGACTGCCTGGGGGTGGCGTTGCGCGACGGTGATGAGCTGATCGGCATGGTCACACTGGACGCCCTGACCCCGGGGGCGCTGGCCGAGCTGGATGACCAGGGCCTGCTGGCGGCGGCCGAGTTGCTGGGCACCTGCCTGCGGCTGTCCCGGCGCCTGGACGGCGCCCGCCTGCAGCTCGCCCTGCAGCGCGATGACCACGGCCAGTTGCCACGTCGGCTGACTGGCTGGCGCAGTGGCGCCATGCGCAAGCTGATGGCCTCGGTGGAGCTGGTCGCCGCCACCGACATGAGCGTGCTGGTGCTGGGCGAGACCGGCGTCGGCAAGGAACGCATCGCCCATGCCCTCCATCACGGCTCGCGACGTGCCGATGGGCCACTGGTGGTGGTGAACTGCGCCGCGCTGCCGGCCTCGTTGATCGAGAGCGCCCTGTTCGGCCATCGGCGTGGGGCGTTCTCCGGGGCAACCAGCGACCATCGCGGGCACTTCCAGATGGCCGACGGCGGCACCCTGGTGCTGGACGAGGTGGGGGAGCTGCCGCTGGAGCTGCAGCCGAAGCTGTTGCGGGTGCTGCAGGAAGGCGAGGTCCAGCCGCTGGGCAGCGATCGGCTCCAGCATGTCGACGTTCGGGTGGTCGCGGTGACCAACCGGGATCTTGCCCTGGAGGTCGCCCAGGGACGCTTTCGCGAGGATCTCTATCACCGGCTCAGCGCCTTTCCGCTGGAGGTACCCCCGCTGCGCCAGCGTCCCGAGGACCTGGCGCTGCTGGTCGGACACTTCCTGGAGCAGAACCGGGTGCGTCTCGGCGTCGGCAACCTGCGCCTGAGCGAGGCCGCGCGGGTGTCGCTGGCGGCCTGGCACTGGCCCGGCAATGTACGTGAGCTGGAGTCGCTGCTGGCACGTGCCTCGCTGTTGGCATTGGCCTCGGTGGACGTGCTCGGGACGCCCGATGCTCGCCGCCGTAGCGTACGCATCGAGGTCGAGCACCTGGGGCTGGCGCCGGCGACAGCCCGGGTCACTGGCGCGCCCGCAGCGCAAGGCGACACGTCTCGAAGCGCCGTGTCGCCGGCCGATCGTCCAGCGGGCGAGGTGCTGGATCGAGAGCCCTCGCTGCGGGAGGCCACCGAGGCCTTTCAGCGCGAGCGCATCCGGCAGGCCCTGGACACTGAAGGCAACTGGGCAGGGGCGGCTCGCCGGCTGGGGCTGGACCCCGGCAATCTGCATCGCCTGGCGCGGCGGCTGGGGCTAAAGGCCTGATTCTGTCCTGGTCATCGCCAAGGGCGTGCGAGGCTGTCGCGGGGTTGGGGCTGGGGTGGGAGATGCAGGGCTTGCCAGGGTGAGTCAGGTTTGCGGCATCGGCAGTGCCTTTGATGTGCATCATGGTGATGTTGTCCAAAGCGGGCCAGACTTCACAAGACCAAGTGAATTACTCAGGTACTCGCCATGTCATCCGTCGCCGCTCGTCTGCCTCTTGCGCGCCTCGCCTTTCGTCCCTTCTTCCTGCTGGCGGCGGCCTTCAGCGTGGTGGCCCTGCTGGTGTGGCTCGCTTTCTGGCACGGCATCTTCGTGCTGTCGCCCCGGGCGGGCATGCTGTGGTGGCACCAGCACGAGATGCTGTTCGGTGTGGTGGGGGCGGTAGTTTCGGGGTTCTTGCTGACCGCGGTGCAGACCTGGACCGGCCTCAGGGGGCTCCATGGCGCCCCGCTGCTGGGGCTCGTCGCACTGTGGCTGGGGGCCCGGCTGGGGCTGGCCTTTCCCGTCTTGCCCCAGGCGCTGGTGATGGCCCTGGACGTGGGCTTTCTGCTGATCGTCTGCGCCGTGATGGCGGTGATGGTGATCCGGGCGAAGCGCTGGCGCAATCTGATCTTCGTGCCGGTGCTGGCGATCCTCGCCGGTGCCAACCTGGGCAGCCATCTGGGCGTGCTCCAGGGTGACCCTGAGCTGGTGCGCCAGTCGTCCTACCTGGCGGTGCTGCTGGTGACGCTGATCATGGGGGTGCTGGGGGGACGGGTGATCCCGATGTTCACCGCCAACCGGCTGGGCCTGAAGCGCCGCCCGGCGCTGCCCTGGCTCGAGGGGATGGCGCTCGGCAGCCTGGCGCTGGCGGTGGTGCTGCAGCTGACGCGCACCCTGGGTGGCGGTCTGCCCGACAGCGTACTGGCGCTGGCGCTGCTGGCGGCGGCGCTGGCCCACCCGCTGCGCCTGATACGCTGGCAAGGCCGCGCCACCGGACGTGAACCCCTGCTGTGGAGCCTTCACCTGAGCTACGCCTTCGTGCCGCTGGGGCTTTTGCTGTGGGCCCTGGGGCTGTGGGGCGTGGGCCGGGCAGAGCTGGGTGTCCACGCCATCACCGTGGGTGCCATGGGCACCATGATGCTGTCGATGATGTCGCGGGTGTCGCTGGGCCATACCGGCCGCCCCATGCGCTGTCTGCCGGGCATCGGCGTGGCTCTGGGCCTGCTGGTGGCGGCGGGGCTGTCGCGCTCGCTGGTGCTGGCGCTGTGGCCCTCGGTCACCCACTGGGTCTACAGCCTGAGCATCCTCCTGTGGTGTCTGGGCTACGCCATCTTTCTGGCCCACTACGTGCCGATTCTCGGCAGTCCGCGTGTCGACGGTCAGGACGGCTAGGCTCAGATGTTACCGCTCTACCTCACCCTCAAGTCCCTGCATGTGTCGCTGGCGCTGGTCAGCGGTGCCCTCTTCGCCCTGCGCGCGCTGTGGTCGGTGGCCGGCTCTTCCTGGCTAAAGCGCCCCTGGGTGCGTGTGCTGCCCCATCTGCTCGATACCCTGCTGCTGGCGGCGGGGCTGTCGCTGATGGTGCTCACCGCCCAGTGGCCTCACCAGACGCCATGGCTGGCGGCCAAGCTGACCGCCCTGCTGGCCTATGTCGGCTTCGGCAGTCTGGCGCTTCGACGAGGTGCCAGCGTTCGAACGCGGGCGCTGTCGGCCTGTCTGGCGCTGCTGATCTTCGTCTATATGCTTGGCGCCGCGCACCGACACAGCGTCCTGTCCTGGCTGGTATAGCCTCTTTATTGCAATGCATTGATTTACCTCAATGGCGTTGGTTTTTTCTCCTGGCAGCGGCGATATTGTCGTCATCTTGTCTCGTCAAATTCATCGTTTATCGCCGATAGTCCAGGCGACTGTTTAAGTGGTTGATGGGGCGAATCAATCAAGAATTTTGGTGATGCATATCATATTCCGAGTGTTTAACTCAGGTATAGAAGAGCGCTCCTCAATACAATGGTCAACGGGGCCAGGGAGGTCTGACTCTCCGGCACCATGGGCCAAACAATGAGGAGACGTGGTCATGGCCGAGGGTCTGACAAAATCCGCAGCACGCAACATCTTCTACGGGGGCTCACTGTTCTTTTTCCTGATCTTTGTAGCGCTGACTGCTCACAGTCATTGGTACATCGTGACGGAGTCCACCAGCGCACTTCCGCTGACCGATTCGGTACGCGAAGGCAAGCATGTGTGGGAAAAGAACATGTGTATCAACTGTCACAGCATCATGGGTGAGGGGGCCTATTTTGCGCCTGAACTGTCCAATGTCTGGACCCGCTATCACGGGCGCGAAAACCCCGAGGCGGCAAGGGCGGGACTGGCGGCCTGGATGCGCGCTCAGCCGCTGGCCGTACCAGGGCGGCGCAAGATGCCGCAGTTCGATCTGAGCGACGAGGAAATGACCTCGCTGATCGATTTCCTCGAGTGGACCGACGCTATCGATGATCAGAACTGGCCGCCCCACGTATCGGGATAGGTCGGTGGGTTCGCGTGACATATCGACAAGATCGCAATGGCGTACCCGTCGCGTGAGGGGAAACCGTGGAGGAACATGAAAAATGAAATATGAAACACAGAAGGTGGCCTACGCCTTCTTCCTGGTGGCGATGGGGCTTTTTGCCCTTCAGCTGGTGTTTGGCATCATGGCTGCGCTGGTCTACGTCTTTCCAGACTTCCTGGCCCAGTTGATGCCTTTCAACATTATCCGCGTCAGCCATACCAATCTGCTGATCGTGTGGCTATTGATCGGCTTCATGGGCTGCACCTACTACCTGATGCCGGAAGAGGCCGAACGGGAGATTCATAGCCCGATGCTGGCCTACCTGCAGCTGGGCATCTTTGTGGTGGCCGGGGTCGCCGCCCTGGTGTGCTATCAGCTTGGCATCCACGAGGGACGTGAATTCCTCGAGCAGCCCTTCTTCGTCAAGGTGCTGATCACGGTGTCCTTCCTGATCTTCCTCTACAACACCAGCATGACCCTGCTCAAGGGCCGCAAGACCACCATCAATCTGGTGTTGATGCTGGGCCTGTGGCTGGCGGCGGTATTCTGGCTGTTCGCCTTCTACAACCCCGGCAACCTGGCGGTAGACAAGGTCTACTGGTGGTGGGTCGTTCACCTCTGGGTGGAAGGCGTGTGGGAGCTGATCATGGCGTCGCTGCTCGGCTATCTGCTGATCAAGATGTCCGGCGTCGACCGCGAAGTGATCGAGAAGTGGCTCTACGTCATCGTCGGCCTGTCGCTGTTCTCCGGGCTGCTGGGCACCGGCCACCACTACTACTGGATCGGTACGCCGGGCTACTGGCAGGCCATCGGCAGCATCTTCTCTACCCTTGAGGTGATTCCGTTCTTCGCCATGGTCGTGTTCGCCTTCGTGATGTTCTGGAAGGGGTCGCGCAACCACCCCAACAAGGCCGCGATGCTGTGGACCATGGGCTGCCCGACGGTCGCCTTCTTCGGCGCCGGCGTGTGGGGCTTCATGCACACCCTGTCGTTCATCAACTACTACTCCCACGGCACCCAGGTCACCGCCGCCCATGGCCACCTGGCGTTCTACGGTGCCTACGTGATGCTGATCCTCGGCGTGATCACCTACGCCATGCCGCAGCTGCGTCGGAGCCAGCCGTTCAACCAGGTGCTCAACATGTGGGGCTTCTGGATCCTGACCTCGGCCATGTGCTTCATGACCTTCACCCTGACCTTTGCCGGTGCGGTGCAGACCCATCTGCAGCGGGTGCTGGGGATGAACTACATGGAGGTGCAGGACCAGCTCGGCCTGTTCTACACCATGCGCCTGGGCACCGGCATCGCGGTGACGATGGGCGCGGTGCTGCTGCTCTACGCGCTGTTCGGTCCGGCCCGTCGGTCGGCCTCTGGCCAGCCGGCGATGTCCGCCAGCTGAACCCGATCGAGGCCGCCGTCAGGCGGCCTCGATGGTCTCGAGGACCCTGTTGATGACCCAAACAACCCTGTCTCGGTGCGCCTTGCACCAGGACCCTGTGCGTGACGACATCCCCTTCTACCAGCCGACCGGCCAGGAGGTCGCGCTGTTCGAGCACGCCTACCGCCAGCGTCTGCCGCTGCTGCTGAAGGGGCCGACGGGCTGCGGCAAGACCCGTTTCGTGCGCCATATGGCGGCACGTCTCGGGCTGCCGTTGCACACCGTGGCCTGCCACGACGACCTGACCGCCTCCGATCTGACCGGACGCTATCTGTTGAAGGGCGGTGACACCGCCTGGTCCGACGGCCCCCTGACCCGGGCCGTGCGCGAAGGCGGCATCTGCTACCTCGACGAGGTGGTGGAGGCGCGCAAGGACGTGACCGTGGTGCTGCACCCGCTGACCGACGATCGTCGTCTGCTGCCGCTGGAACGTACCGGCGAGCGACTCGAAGCGCCGGACGACTTCATGCTGGTGGTGTCTTACAACCCTGGCTATCAGCACATTCTCAAGACCTTGAAGCCGAGCACCCGCCAGCGCTTCGTGGCGATCTCGCTGGACTTCCCCGATGCCGACACAGAGGTCGACATCGTCGCCCATGAAAGCGGCCTTTCGCGTGGGCGCTGCGAGGCCCTGGTCAACCTGGCGGCACGCCTGCGGGCGATGAAGGGCCAGGACCTGGAAGAGGGGGTGTCCACTCGCCTGCTGATCTACTGCGCCAGCCTGATCCAGGCCGGCATGCCGGTGCTCGACGCCGCCCGGGCGGCCCTGCTCGAGCCACTCAGTGACGATCCCGACGTGCTCAAGGGCATCGAGGACGTCGTCACCGCCACCTTCGGATAGCCACGACCATGCTGGAGTTTCTCGAGGTCGAGGAGTTCGTCGGCCGTCATTGGCACCGCTGGGCGTCACGTGCCGCCAGTTATTCTGAATATCCCGAGGCGGCGGTGACCCTCGATGAGGTGTCGCGTTCGCTGGGGGTGCTGTTTCGCGCCAGCGGCGGCGACCCCGGCGTTACCCTGGATGCGATCGGCAAGCGCGCCTCGCGCCATCGTCTGTCGCTGCGTCAGCGCCTGGGCTTCGACGAGGAGGCGCTGGAGGTCTCGCGGCGTGACGACGAGCACCTGCTGCTGCCGCAGCGACTGGCGCTGTTGCCTGAGGTTGAGCTCAATCGCGATCTATATCGCTGGCTGGCCATGTCGCTGGCCGAGCGCCGTCCCGTGGCGCGCTGCGACGATCCACTTGAACAGGATCTGGTGCGCCTGGCCGAGGCGCGGCGCTCAACCGAGGTGACGCTTGCGCGCTACCCGGGCTTCGTCCGGCGCCATGCCCGGCTGTGCCAGGCGCTGCTCGCCGTGCGTCCTCGGCGCCGCGGCCTGCCTCCGCAAGAAGCTGCGGTAGAGACACTGGTCCGGCGCCTGCTGGGCGACGACCGATCCTTCGATAGCGAGGCCCAGACGCAAGACAGTCCCGAAGGCGACGCGCGTCAGTGGTGGTCCTGGTTGCAGGCGGCGGATGACCAAGGGCGCCCGTCGGTGCGCGCGCCACGGGGGTATCGGCCCTTTCTGCCGGTGCCGCTGTGGGGCGAGGCGTCGACGCTCGAGTGCGTCTCGAGGTCGACCGATGAGGATGACGAGGACGAAGAGACGGCTCCGCCCCAGGCCGCCGAGGTGGAAGGTGCCCGGCGCAAGGCCGAGCGCCGCTATCAGGATCAGGCCGAGCGAGACGACCCGCTGATGCTCAATGCCTCGGAAAAGATGCTGTCCTGGGCGGAGATGGTCAACGTCAACCGCCACCTGGATGACGAGGAGGAAGACGCCGCGCGCGAGGCGGCCGACCAGATCGACGAGATCACCTTGAGCCGCAACCGGCGACGGGCTGCCTCACGGCTGAAGATGTCGCTGGACCTGGCGCCCGACGCCGCCTGTGGCGAGTCGCTGGCCGCCGGTTCCAGCGTCGAGCACCTCTATCCTGAGTGGAACTACCGCAAGGGCCGGCTGTTGCCGGCCCACTGCCGGGTGATCGCCGAACCTGCCATCGAGGAGGGCGAGCCCTGGCAGGGCGACGAGGCGGCCACTCGCCGGGTACGCCGGGTGCGCCGCCAGTTCGAGGCCCTGCGGCCTCGGCGAGAGTGGCTGCGGGGCCAGGCGGACGGTGACGAGCTGGACCTGGACGCCCTGGTCCGCAGTCGCTGCGACCTGGCCGCCGGCGGTCAGGCCAGCGACCGCCTGTTCGTCGACGCCAGGCCCCAGGGGCGTGATCTGGCGGTGTCCATCCTGATCGACGTGTCGCTGTCCACCGATGCCTGGCTGGAAAGTCGCCGCGTGCTCGACGTGGCCCAGGAAGCGCTGATGGTACTGGGCCACGGCATCGCCGGCTGCGGTGACGACGTCAGCATCCACAGCTTTACCTCCCAGCGCCGGCATCGGGTCTGGGTCAGGCGGTTGAAGGCCTTCGACGAGGCCATGGGCGAGCGGGTGGAGCGCCGCATTTCGGCGCTGACGCCGGGGCATTACACCCGTATGGGGCCGGCCATTCGCCACCTGGCCAGGGAGCTGGGCCAACACCCCAGAAGACATCGGCTGCTGCTGGTGCTGACCGACGGCAAGCCCAACGACACCGACTACTACGAGGGGCGCTACGCCATCGAGGACACCCGCCACGCGGTGCGCGAGGCGGCGCGAGAAGACGTGCGGGTATTCGGGGTGACCATCGATCGCGAGGCCAGTCGCTATCTCGGTCGCATCTTCGGTCGAGGGGGCTACGCCATCGTGCCGCGTCCGGAGCATCTCGCCCTGGCGCTGCCGGGAATCTACCGACAGCTGGTGGCCCAATGAACGTCATGTCTTCGTCACAGACTCGCTGGCGCCAGCGGCTGGCGCTCGCCACCGCCGGCCTTGCGGCGCTGATACTGTTCACGCCGCTGGCCTGGCTGATCCATCACCGTGACTGGGGCATCGTGCTGATGGCGCTGGTGCCCCTTGCGGTCTGGCTCACCCTGCGGCTATGGCGCCGGCTCGAACGCTGGGCGCTGTGGGGCTGAGTGGTCGGTTGCTCGCCGTTGGCCGTCAGTCGCTAGCAGCTCAGCGCACCAGGTCGTTGATCGCGGTGATCTCGTAGCAGAAACGGGCGCTGCCGGTGCGGTAGGTGTCGACGCGATAGACGCGCTGGCCAAGGGCCACGGCGGGGGATGAGAAGTTCAGCGCACTCTCGGTGCAGTCGCCGTAGCCCCAGCGGATCTGGTAGTGATCATCGCCCGCTCGATCCAGCACGAAGGGGTAGGTCACCAGTTCCTCTTCCGCGCGGTCGCGGGCGAAGCCGTAGACCTGAGTCGAGGTCAGGTCGCCTCGGTCGTTGACCACCGCCACCAGGCGAATGGTCTCGCCGGGGTCTTCCTCGAAGGTCATGTCGATTTCCACGGCCTTGTTCATCTGGGCTCCTGTGCCTGTCGTTCGTTGTGTCGTTCAGTGTGTCGATCAGTGGTGTTATTCGTTGTGGTGCTGTGGATCGAGACCGGGATGGTGGTCGCACCGGAGGTCGCACCGGAGGTCGCACCAGGAGCCTCGATCCAGCGAGGCAGCAGTCCCGCAGCCGCCAGCCCAAGCCCCATCACCCCGACCAGTACCAAGAGTCCCCCTCGCCAGGAGGCAGGGGCAATACGCAGGTTGAGGTAGATGGAGAGAATCTGTTGCGCCTTGACCAGGCTGGCGATGAGCACCAGCGCCAGGGCCCAGAGCGCCAGCGGGCCGCGATGCAGCGCGCCGCTGACCATGGCGATGAGGGTCATGCCCATCAGCAGGGCCCAGGTGCGCCACAGGCGTCTGCGCTGAGTATCCGTGTCATGCATTGTCGTCACCGCACCAGATAGAGCAGGGGATACAGCAGTACCCAGATCAGATCGACCATGTGCCAGAAGGCGCAGACGGTCTCCACGGTGTCCGCTCGCGGGCGCCATATCGCGACGCCCAGCAGGCACAGGCCAAAGATGACGTGGGCGGCGTGGAAGCCGGTCAGGCCGATGTAGAAGGTGAAGAAGTTGCCGCTGTCCGGCAGTGGGCCGGTGAAGAACTCGAGGTGATACTCGCTGGCCTTGATCAGACAGAAGGCCATGCCCAGCGCTGCGGCCAGCGCCAGCCACTGGCGTATCCGGCGCTCGCGCAGGGCGTGGGGTGGACACTGGGACTGCGTGACCGCCATCGCCGCAGCAAGGCCACTGGTCAGCAGCACCAGGGTATTGAGGCCGCCAAGCAGCGGCTCGAGATGGCGTTGCCCGGCGAGAAAACCCACGGGGTCGAGTACCCGCTGCCAGGCAAAGACGCCAAAGAAGGCGGCAAACACCAGCAGCTCACTGATGATCAGCACCCAGATCAGCGGGTTGCCCGGCAGGCCCGACAGCGGCCCCCAGCCAGGATTGGGCAAGCCAGAGCCCGGAACGCCAGAACCCTGAAAACCAGAGCCCTGCAAACCAGAGTCCTGAGAACCAGAGCCCGGCATGCCAGAGGCGCCGCGATCGAGGTTCACCGGTCGCTGTCCGTAAAGCGCACGCGGCAGCCACCCAGCAGCGGGGACAGGGGGCGCGGGACGGGCAGGTGGTGCAACAGCCGGCGGATGCCCAGGGCGCAGCGTCCCACCATCCAGATGAGCGCCAGGGTGAAGCCCAGATAGCCGTAAGCCCAGCCGGTGAGCCCCGGCAGGTCGATGTGGCCGATCAGCCCCCACAGGCCGAGTCCGATCGCCCCGGCCAGCACGCCGTACCAGAAGGTCGCCAGCTGAAAGCGCAGGTGGCTCACCAGCACCGCATCGGTGGGTCTTCTGATGGCCAGCCAAAGATGAGTGACGAGTGCGCTGACGGGGGCGGTCACCACCGCCATGACACTGCCCAGCATCAGGGCGTAGAGCAGCAGCACCTTGCGCTGCCCGGAAGGCGTCGTGACGACGGTTGTCTGTTGTGATTGCGACTGGCGAGTTTCCAGCGAAGCAGGGTGCATGGCGTTCTCCCGCGGCCTACAGGCCGATGCGATGGGCTCGATCGGTGAAGAAGATGCCACTGGGCGACTCGGCCTCCAGGGTCGCCAGGCGCTCGAAGGTGGCGGTGTCATAGACCACCACCTGGTCGGAGTCCCGCGCCGAGATCCAGACCTCCTCGCCGCGCGGGCTGAACTCCATGTGCAGTACCGCCTGGCCTGGGGTCAGGGTGCGGATGACCTCGCCGCTTTCACTGTCGATGACCTGGACCACATCGTTGTCGGGGTGGGCGAAGTTGACCCACAGCTGGCGCTGGTCCGGCCGGCTCATCACGAACACCGGCTGCCCGTGCATCGCAATTCGTCGCTCCAGGCGCCAGTCGTCGAGGTTCGCCATCAGCACCTCGTGGCGACCCACCGCCGGCCACCAGGCGTGGTTGTTGGCGATGGTCCAGCCCTCCAGGTGGGGCATCTTGTACACCGGCAGCTTGTCGTCGCCCTGGCGATAGCCGGACAGGACCGGCTCGACCCCGTTCTCGGGATGCCACAGATCGAGCCGCGCCAGGTGGTCTTCGCCGAACAGGCCGGCCACGTAGAAGCGCCCGATGGGATCGATCAGGGCGTCGTAGGGTTTCTCGCCGATATCGGAGAAGCGGGTGATGGCGGGAAGCTCGCTGGCACCTTGTTCGTCCGCGATAAGCGTCGAGGCGTCGAGCACCTGGATCTCGTTGGCATCCCACAGGCTGTAGACGAAGCGGTTGCCCGGGGCGTCGACCAGGCCGACCACCTTGGACAGCGCCTGACTGCCGTCATCTTGGGTGTAGCGCGCCGCTACCTCGGCCAACAGCTCAAGGCTGTCGGCGTCGAACAGCTTCACGCCGCCCGGCTCGTAGTTGGCCACCGCGATGATGCGGCCATCCTGGGAGATGGCCCCGCCGATGCTGTTGCCGGACTGCAGCACTCTCTTGTCGATGGTGGCGCACACCAGATCCACCTTGGTCAGACCGCCGTCGCGGCCGAACACGTAGGCGAAGCGCTCGTCGCTGGAGAACTTCACCGAAGCGTGGGACAGATCACCCAGCCCCTCGACACGAGTGATCACGCGATGCTGGCGGCGGTCGACCAGGGCCAGGCGGCCATCGGCGCGTTCGACCACGACCCCGAGTCCGCCGGTGGCGAGGTTGGCGCAGCTGGCCTCCGGCGTGCCGGCGTCGGTGCTGTGGGCAATGGCGGCTGAGCCGTGCGGGCTCTGGCCCCAGGCGATCAGGCCGCAGGCCAGGGCCAGGCCAAGCATGAAGCCCGGGGCGTGAAAGCGCCGCAGACCGGCGGCGGCGGGGGGATGGGGCAATGCAGAACGGTGCCTCATGGGAGCTCCTGAGCGTCGGTGTGCTTGAGCGTCTCGGCGATCCAGCGGGCCTCTTCGGCGCTCAGCAGATCGCGCCAGGGCGGCATGGCGGTGCCGGGCAGGCCTTCGAGGATGATGGTGGTCAGGGTGTCGACGTCGTAGACCGCCAGGCGCTCCTGGGTGAGAGCTGGGCCGAGCCCCCCCTTGAGGGTCATGCCGTGACAGGAACCGCAGTCCTGAAGGAGCAGGTTGCCGAGCGCCTCCGGGTCCACTGCTGCGCCGTTGGTATCTGTCGCAGCGCTGGTCTTGTGTATCGACGAGGCGCTGGGCGCTGGCGCCGCCGATGTATCGACAGCCCATGCTCCCATCAGCAGAAGGCAGGCGAGGGCGGCACGCCATCGTGGCAAAAGCACTGAGCACGCATGGCACCTGAAAGGGTGCTGGGAAATAGGTGTTGCCATCGACAAGTGTCCCCCGGCGAAGGTCCCTGTAGGACCCGACAGTGTCCTTGATTCATCGAAAATGTTTATTGATATGGGTCGTCGTTTTATCCCGAAGGTATTGGTGTTTCTTGAAGTGGCAAGCAGTAGTCGAGTTTCGTCCTGCTGTCGATAGCGGCTGGAGCCATTGGATGATGCGCGTCAACGTCTTGATCAAAAAGTACTGAAATGCTCCTTTCGAGGTAGCTCCGAAAGTCTTATTTGGTCATTAAGCTTAAGAAATTAAAGGGGAAAAATTTCTGGTGGTGCGCGGAGGAGTGATTGTTGATAGGGGTCAAGAGTCGGCAAGAGACCCAGTGAAATCGTCGGGAATGCGCGCTTCCATGGTAGGCAGGGCAAACGCGAAGAGAGCGGGCCTCTTCGCCGCCTTCATCTGGAAGGAAGATGTGTCGCTTATCCAGGGAAGGGATTGCCGTACCAAGGGAAATAACTCGCTCAAGAGAAAGCGGAAAACCTGGCGACATTTTCATCTTGTGGCACGACATTGGCGACAGGATGAAAGACACGTGGATCATGACTCGAGGTGAAAAGATGACCAGAAGCGTCACGACTCTCAAGCCCCTTGCCGCAGCGATAGCCATCGTGATTGCAGGCCTGGGAAGCGCCCATGGCGCCGAGAAGAACCTGTCTCCGGAAGAGGCGGCCTACCAGAGCAATCCGTCCGGCGTCGACCCGGCGGCGGTGATGATGCCCGATGAAGAGGGCGCCCCTGCGATGACGCGGGAAGAGTTCGATCACGCCAAGGAGATCTACTTCGAACGCTGTGCCGGCTGTCATGGCGTGCTGCGCAAGGGGGCCACCGGCAAGCCGCTGACCACCGACATCACCCGTGAACGCGGCATGGACTATCTCAAGACCTTCATCACCTACGGCTCACCGGCCGGTATGCCCAACTGGGGTACCTCCGGCCAGCTGACCGATGACGAGATCGAGATGATGGCGAACTACGTCATGCATGAGCCACCGGTACCCCCGGAGTTCGGCCTGGCCGACATGAAGGACAGCTGGACCGTGTTCGTGGCGCCGGAAGATCGCCCCACCGAGCAGATGAACGACCTGAACCTGGAGAACCTGTTCTCGGTGACCCTGCGTGACGCCGGCCAGATCGCCCTGATCGACGGCGACAGCAAGGAGATCGTCAAGGTCATCGATACCGGTTACGCGGTGCACATCTCGCGGATGTCCGCTTCCGGGCGCTACCTGTTCGTCATCGGTCGCGACGCCAAGGTCGACATGATCGACCTGTGGATGGAAGAGCCGACCACCGTGGCCGAGATCAAGGTGGGTCTCGAGGCGCGTTCGGTGGAGACCTCCAAGTTCGAGGGCTACGAGGACACCTACGCGGTCGCCGGCACCTACTGGCCGCCGCAGTTCGTGATCATGGACGGCGAGACCCTGGAGCCGAAGAAGATCGTCAGCACCCGCGGCATGACGGTGGGCACCCAGGAGTACCATCCGGAGCCCCGTGTGGCGGCCATCGTGGCGTCCCATCAGCACCCGGAGTTCATCGTCAACGTCAAGGAAACCGGCAAGGTCCGTCTGGTCAACTACGAGAACCTGGACGCCCTGTCCAGCGTCGAGATCGACACCTCCCGCTTCCTGCACGACGGTGGCTGGGACAGCAGCGGTCGCTACTTCATGACCGCCGCCAACCAGTCCAACCAGATCGTCGTCATCGATGCCAAGGAGCGTGAGCTCGAGGCGATCATCGACGTGGGCAAGACCCCGCACCCGGGACGTGGCGCCAACTTCGTCGACCCCGAGTTCGGGCCGGTGTGGGCTACCAGCCATCTGGGCGACAACACCATCTCGCTGATCGGTACCGACCCGGAAGGTCATCCGGACCAGGCCTGGACGGTGGTGCGCACCCTGGAAGGTCAGGGCGGCGGCTCGCTGTTCATCAAGACCCACCCCGAGTCCGAGCACCTCTACGTGGACACCGCGCTGAACCCCGACGAGGCCATCAGCCAGAGCGTTGCCGTGTATGACGTCAACGACCTGGAAGAGGGCTTCCAGGTGCTGCCGATCGCCGACTGGGCGGATCTCGGCGAAGGACCCAAGCGGGTGGTGCAGCCGGAGTACAACCGTGCCGGCGACGAGGTCTGGTTCTCGGTGTGGAACACCGCCGATCAGTCTTCCGCGCTGGTGGTGGTCGACGACGAGACGCTGCAGCTGGAAGCGGTGATCAAGGACGAGCGACTGGTCACGCCGACCGGCAAGTTCAACGTCTACAACACCCAGCACGACGTCTACTGACGTCCTCGCGGGCCGCTCGCACGGGCGGCCCGCCCCAATTTTTCGCTTTTCGGGAGATGGCCATGGCAACCGACAAGGTGGTCGACGACCTGGACCGCATCGACCGGCGTCTGATCGATCGCTATCAGCGATCGCTGCCGTTGGTGGAGCGTCCCTTTGCGGCCATGGCCGAAGAGCTCGGACTGGATGAACAGGCGTTGATCGAACGCCTGCAGCGTCTGTGTGACCTGGGCGTGGTGGGCCGTGTCGGCGCGGTGTTCGATCACCGCCAGGCCGGCGCCAGCGAGCTTGTGGCGGTGGCCGTGCCGGACCATCGCCGGGAGGCGGTGGCACAGATCATCAACGCCTGCCCCGGGGTCAACCACAACTACTGGCGCGAGCACCGCTACAACCTGTGGTTCGTGGTGACGGCGCCGGACAGCACCAGCCTGGAACTGCGCCTGACGCGGCTGGAGGCCGAACTGGCCACTCCGTTGCTGCGTCTGCCCATGGTCCAGAGCTATCACATCGACCTGGCCTTCGCCCTGCCCTGGGCGGAGCTGGAGGAAGCATGATCGAGGCCGTCACGTCCACCGCTGAGCGCCGTCCGGCGAGCCCGCTGCAGGCTCAGGATCGCCGTCTGATCAGACTCAGGGCCTGTCTGGAACAAGGGCTGCCGCTGGTGCCTGAGCCGTTCAAGGTGCTGGCCGAGCAGACCGGCCTGAGCGTCGAGGAGGTCCGCACCTGGATCGGGCACTGGCAGCACAGCGGTTTCATCAAACGCTTCGGCCTGGTGGTCCGCCATCGCCGCCTGGGCCTCGCCGCCAACGCCATGGTGGTATGGAACCTGCCCGATGATCGCGTCGACGAGGTAGGCCGGCGTCTGGCCGCTGAGCCCGAGGTCACCCTGTGCTACCAGCGGGTGCGTCGCCTCGGCTGGCCCTACAACCTGTTCTGCATGATCCACGGCGTCCGGCGAGTGCGTGTCGAGGCCCAGATCCGTGCGCTGATCCAGCGCCATGGCCTCGAAGACGTCGACCACCAGGTGCTGTTCAGCCGCCAGGCCTATCGCCAGCGCGGCGGACGCTACACGCCCGAGGAACCATGACACCCCCGGAGGAGCCATGAGCTCAGAAACACCGTCCCGGGGTTTTCCCGGCGACCCCGACCGCCATCCACACGACGCTGCCACCGCTCGCCATGACGCGGTGGCTGCGCTGTCTGAGGTAGAGCGTCGGATCATCAACCGCCTGCAGTTGGGTGTGCCCTTGACCCCGGACCCCTACGGCGACCTGGCCTTGGAGCTGGGGCTCGGGGTGCGCGAGTTGCTCGACGCCCTGTCGTCGCTGCTCGATCGAGGGATTCTCAGTCGCTTTGGCCCGATGTTCCAGGCCGAGCGTCTCGGCGGTGCCCTGACGCTGGCCGCCCTGGCTGTGCCGGAAGCCGACTTCGAGCGCGTCGCCGAGGTCGTCAACGCCTTCCCCGAGGTGGCCCACAACTATCGCCGCGAGCACCACTACAACATGTGGTTCGTCATCGCCTGTGATCGCCCCGGCCGCGTCGCCTCGGTGATCGAGGCCATCACCGAGGCCACCGGGCTCGAGGTGATCAACCTGCCCAAGGAGGAGGAGTTCCATGTCCATCTCCACCTGCCCGTCTAGGGGCCGCGACGACGTCTCTGTGCTGGACGACGGCGACCGCGCCCTGATCGAAGCCACCCAGGCGGGCCTGCCTTTGGTGGCCGACCCCTGGGCGGCGGTGGGCGCGGCCATCGGCATGAGCGGCGAGGAGGTGCTGGCGCGCTTTCAGCGACTGCGCCTGACCGGCGTCGTGCGCCGCGTCGCCGCGGTACCCAACCACTATCGCCTGGGCTACCTGGCCAACGGCATGACCGTGTGGGACGTCGATGATCAGCGCATCGATGAACTCGGCCGGCAGCTGGCCGACTGGCCGGGCGTCAGTCACTGCTACCGGCGGCCTCGCCGCTTGCCGGACTGGCCCTACAACCTGTTCGTGATGCTGCACGGCCACCACCGCGACGAGGTCGAGGCCCAGGCCGAGCGGCTGCGTGAATGGCTGGGCGACGCCTGCCGCGACCACCGTATTCTCTACAGCAGCCGCATCCTCAAGAAGACCGGGCTACGGCTCGCCACCGCCAAGGGAGCCTCGCCATGTTCCGAGTGACCCGCTACATCGACAGCCTGCTCGAGCCGACGCCACTGGCGCCTGCCCGCACCCCGCCAGGCCCGGTGGTGATCTGGAATCTGATTCGCCGCTGCAACCTGACCTGTCGGCACTGCTACACGGTGTCGGCCGACGTCGACTTCGCCGGTGAGCTGTCCACCGAGGAGGCGCTGAGGGTGCTCGAGGACCTCAAGGCCTTCCGGGTGCCGGCGCTGATCCTGTCCGGTGGCGAGCCGCTGATGCGCCCCGACATCTTCGAACTGTCGCACCGGGCCAAGGAACTCGGGCTGTACACCGGGCTGTCCACCAACGGCACCCTGATCACCGAGGACAACATCGACGCCATCGCCGATGCCGGTTACGACTACGTCGGCATCAGCATCGACGGCCTCGAGGAGACCCATGACCAGATCCGCCAGCGTCGTGGCGCCTTTCGCGAGTCCATGGCCGCAGTCCGGCTGTGCAAGGAACGGGGCATCAAGGTGGGGCTGCGCTTCACCCTGACCCGGGACAACTACGCCCAGTTCGACGACATCCTGGCGCTGACCGCCGAGCACGACGTCGACAAGTTCTACCTGTCACACCTCAACTATGGCGGACGCGGTCATCGTCACCGTAAGCACGACGCCTGGCACGAGATGACCCGCGACGCCATGACCCGACTGTTCGACCGCTGTCGCGCCGAACTCGAGGTGGGTATCCGGCGCGAGTACGTCACCGGCAACAACGACGCCGACGGCCCCTTCCTGCTGCACTGGGCCAGGCGCCACTTCCCCGAGCGGGTCGCCGATCTCGAGGCGCGTCTGCTCGCCTGGGGCGGCAACGCCAGCGGCGAGTACATCGCCAATATCGACAACCTGGGCAATGTCCACCCGGACTCCTTCTGGTGGGACCACCATCTCGGCAATGTACGTGAGCGGCCTTTCTCGGAAATCTGGTGCGAGGCCGACGACGATCTGATGCAGGGCTTTCGCAGTCGTCCGCGGCCGCTCAAGGGACGCTGCGGCGCCTGTCGCTACCTGCCGATCTGCAACGGCAATACCCGGGTGCGCGCCTTCAAGACCCTGGGCGATCCCTGGGCCGAGGACCCGGGCTGCTACCTCGACGATGACGAGATCGGCCTGACCGATGCCGTCTCGCCAAAGATGATTCTGACGACCGGTTGAACGGGAGATCACCATGTCCTTGCAAGCCCTCTACGACCAGCTCGGCGAAGCGCCGCTCGCCTCCGGCGAGGTGGCCATCGTCGGCGCCGGCCCCGGTGACCCCGGCCTTCTGACCCTGCGCGCGCTGTACCTGCTCAGCCAGGCGGACTGCCTGGTCTATGATCGCCTGGTGTCAGCGGAGGTGCTCGCGCTGGCGCCCAAGGCGGCCCAGCGTTTCTACGTGGGCAAGGCGGCGCGCTGCCACGCCCTGACCCAGGAGGAAACCAACCAGTTGCTGGTGCGCCTGGCGGTGACCGGCAAGCGGGTGGTGCGCCTCAAGGGCGGCGACCCCTTCATCTTCGGGCGCGGCGGCGAAGAGGCCGAGATGCTGGTGGACAACCAGGTTCCCTTTCGCGTGGTGCCGGGAATCACCTCGGCCCAGGGCTGCAGCGCCTACGCCGGCTTTCCGCTGACCCATCGCGACCACGCCCAGGGGGTGACCTTCGTCACCGGGCACGCCCGCGCCGACGGCAGCCTCGATCTCGACTGGCGCTCGCTGGCCAGTCGCCGCCACACCCTGGTGTTCTACATGGGGCTGACCAACGCCGAGCTGATTCGCCGCGAACTGCTCGCCAACGGCCTGCCCGCCGACCAGCCGGTGGCGCTGATCGAACGCGGCACCACCCGGGAACAGCGCCGGGTGATCACCCGTCTGGGCCAGTTACCGGAGACCATCCAGGCCGAGGGGCTCAAACCGCCGACGCTGATCGTGGTGGGCGAGGTGGTGTCCCTGGCCGGGCGACTCGATATGGACGCCATGACGGAGGCGGTGGCATGAACACGGCAAGACTGCTGGGCGCGGCCCTGATCGGGCTGATGCCGAGTCTGGTGCCGGGTTTGATGCTGGGTTTGATGCCAGTATCGGCCGAGGCGCAGGCGACAGATTCGGCGCCGCCGCAGCTCTATCAGGATCACTGCGCCAGCTGCCATGGCGCCGATCGTCTGGGCGCCATGGGACCAGCGCTGCTGCCCCAGAACCTGGGGCGTATCAAGCCCGAAGAGGTTCGTCGGGTGATCGCCGATGGCCGCCCCGCGACCCAGATGCCCGGCTTTACCGACACGCTTGCCGAGGCCCAGGTCGATGCGCTGAGCGACTGGGTGCTGAGTGACCCGCCGGTGACCCCCGACTGGACGCTCGACGATATCCGTGCAAGCCAGGTGGTGTCGCATCCCCCCGGCAGCCTTGGCGACACGCCCGAGTTCGACGCCGATCCGCAGAATCTGTTCGTGGTGGTAGAGACCGGCGATCACCACGCCAGCGTGCTCGACGGCGATACCTTCGAGCTCCTGGCGCGCTTCCCTACCCGCTTTGCCCTGCATGGCGGGCCCAAGTACAGCCCGGATGGCCGCTACGTCTATTTCGGCTCCCGCGACGGTTGGATCACCAAGTTCGATCTCTATCACTTCGCCGTGGTGGCCGAAGTCCGCGCCGGCATCAATATGCGCAATATCGCGGTGTCCGCCGATGGCCGCTACGTGATGGCCGCCAACACCCTGCCGGGCAACCTGGTGCTGTTCGACGCCCACCGGCTCGATCCCATGCGGGTCTATCCCGCCGCCGACGCCGAAGGCAACGGCTCCCGGGTCAGCGCCGTCTACGCCGCGCCGCCGCGCTCGAGCTTTATCGCCGCGCTCAAGGACGTCAAGGAGCTGTGGGAGATCCCCTGGCCGGTGACGCCTGAAGCGGTGGTGGCCACGGGGCATATGGACGAGCCGCTGGATCCCGCGCGCAAGGCTCTGGAGGCCAGGGGCGAGAGCTTCGAGGTCCGGCGTCTGCCGGTGCCGGACTACCTCGACGACTTCTTCTTCGACCCCGAGTACCGCCGCGTCATCGGCGCCTCCCGCGGTGGCGATGGGGCCATGGTCATCGACCTGGACAGCGGCGACAAGCTGGCCGACCTGCCGTTGTCGGGCATGCCCCATCTGGGTTCCGGCATCACCTGGGAGACCGGCGGACGTCGGGTGATGGCGATTCCCCACCTGGCCAAGCCGGAAGTCTCGATCATCGACATGGACGACTATTCGCTGATCAAGACGCTGCATACCGACGGACCGGGCTTCTTCATGCGCAGCCACGAAAACTCCCGCTACGCCTGGACCGACGTGTTCTTCGGGCCCAACCGTGATCGTGTCCACGTGATCGACAAGGACAGCCTCGAGATCGTGCGCACCCTGATCCCGGAGCAGGGCAAGACGTCTGCCCACGTGGAGTTCGACCGTGACGGCGAGACCCTGCTGCTGAGCCTGTGGGAGCGCGACGGCGCGGTGATCGCCTACGACGCCGATACCCTCGAGGAGATCACCCGGGTGCCGATGGACAAGCCGTCAGGCAAGTACAACGTGTGGAACAAGACCCACTACGAAGAGGGCACCTCGCACTAGAGGCCTATGTGAAAAGTGCCTGCGCTCGGCGTCTTTACGGACAACGCCCAAGGACGTGGCGCTGTCCTGATACAAGGCGGGCCTGGTGCAGGAGAAGAGTGCGTCTTGCCCGGAGGGGGCGTGCCAGCGGGCACGCTCCTCCCGGGCCTCTTTTCGATGGGGGCTGCCATCGATCTTCAATCCATCGTTTAAAACAAACGTCGACACCAGCATTGACCACGCCGGCCGAGGCTCGGATAGTGAATGGGCGTACAACGCTCATCCATTACTGGAGTTGAATCCATGCGACACAATAACAAGACGTTGCTGACCCTCTCCCTCGCCGCGCTATCCACAGCGGCGCTGGGCGTGACGAGCAGTGCTTCGGCCGCCACCCTGGACGAAGTCACCTCCCGCGGCGAACTCCAATGCGGTGTCAACGTCGGCCTGTCCGGTTTCTCCTCGCCGGACGAGAACGGCAACTGGCAGGGACTCGATGTGGAAACCTGTCGCGCCATCTCGGCGGCGATCTTCGGCGACGCCGACAAGGTGGTGTTCACCCCGCTGACCGCCAAGGAGCGCTTCACCGCGCTGCAGTCCGGTGAGATCGACGTGCTCTCGCGCAACACCACCTGGACCGCCACCCGGGACAACTCCCTGGGCCTCAATTTCACGACGACCACCTTCTACGATGGTCAGGGCTTCATGGTGGCCAAGGATCTCGGCATCGAAAGCCTCGAGGACCTGAACGGTGCCTCTATCTGTATCCAGTCCGGCACCACCCACGAGCTCAACCTGGCGGACTACTTCCCGGCCAAGGGCATCGACATCAACACCGTGACCTTCGATACCCCGGACCAGACCGCCTCGGGCTTCGCCAGCGGGCGCTGTGACGTGCTCACCTCGGACACCTCCCAGCTCAGCGCCCTGCGCCTGCAGCTGCCGGAACCGGACAGCGTCGAGATCCTCACCGAGCTGATCTCCAAGGAGCCGCTGGGCCCGGTGGTTGCCCAGGGTGACGACCAGTGGTTCGACATCGTCAAGTGGACGGTCTTCGCCATGGTCAATGCCGAGGAACTGGGCATCACCAGCGACAACGCCGAGCAGATGAAGAATGATCCGCCCAATCCCCAGGTGGCGCGCCTTTTGGGTGTCGACGGCACCTACGGCGAGCAGCTCGGTCTGACCAACGACTGGGCCTACAACATCGTCTCCCAGGTGGGCAACTACGGTGAGGTGTTCGCCGATACCGTGGGCGAGAACTCACCGCTGGGCATCAGCCGTGGCATGAACGCCCTGTGGAACGAAGGCGGCATCCTCTACGCCCCGCCGATCCGCTGATACTGTCCGCTGCGACCCCGGCCATGGCCGGGGTCGTCCGACCCATGACGGATAGAGCGACGACGTCGCGCGCCGGCCCCCTCGCCGTTCGCGGGTGAATGCCCACGGCCGCGAGACGGGCCGGAGGCAAGCGTCGTCCAGCAAGAGGCTCGCCCATGTCCACGCCCCCTATCGAACGGACGCCGCTATGGCGGCGTCCTGCCTTTCGTGCGCTGATCATCCAGGCGCTGCTGCTGGCAGGCCTCGCCGCGCTGATCGCGATGATGATCGGCAATGCCCTGACCAATCTTGAGGCCAGGGGCATCACCACCGGTTTCGACTTCCTCGGTGAGCGCGCCGGGTTCTCGATCCCCCAGACCCTGATCGACTACTCCGGCGACAGCAGCTATGCCCGCACCTTCGTGGTGGGGCTGCTCAATACCCTGCTGGTGTCCGGGCTCGGCATTCTGGCCGCCACCCTGATCGGCTTCGCCGTGGGTATCGCCCGGCTGTCGCCCAACTGGCTGCTGGCTCGCCTGGCGGCGGCCTTCGTCGAGACCTTCCGCAATATTCCGCTGCTGGTGCAGATCCTGTTCTGGTACTTCGCCGTGCTCCAGGCCCTGCCCAGTCCGCGCCAGAGCATGTCGCTGCTCGAGGCGTTCTTTCTCAATGTGCGCGGGCTGATCGTGCCGGTGCCGGTGCCCGAGCCAGGCTTCGGCCTGACCCAGCTGGCGCTGGTGGCAGCGATCCTGGCGGTGGTGGCCCTTGGTATCTACGCCAGACGGCTGCAGCAGCGTACCGGCAAGGCGCTGCCGGTGTACTGGCTCGGCAGCGCCCTGATCATTGGCCTGCCGCTGCTGGTGTTCGTGGCCAGCGGCAGCCCGCTTGCCTGGGACGTGCCGTCGCTCAAGGGCTTCAACTTCTCCGGCGGTATCACCGTGATCCCGGAGCTGATGGCACTGTGGCTGGCGCTGTCGATCTACACCGCCTCCTTTATCGCCGAGATCGTGCGTTCAGGGATCCAGTCGGTGCCCAAGGGGCAGATCGAGGCGTCCCGGGCGATCGGCCTGCCGGGCAACATCACTTTGCGCAAGGTGGTCATCCCCCAGGCGATGCGAGTGATCGTGCCGCAGCTCACCAGTCAGTACCTGAACCTGATCAAGAACTCGTCGCTGGCGACCGCCATCGGCTATCCCGACCTAGTGGCGGTGTTCGCCGGTACCAGCCTCAACCAGACCGGCCAGGCGATAGAGATCATCGCCATGACCATGGCGGTCTACCTGACCATCAGTCTGGTGGTGTCGGCGTTGATGAACGTCTACAACGCCCGGACCCTGCTCAAGGAGCGCTGAGATGAATACGCCAACCATGCGCTCTGCCATGAGCCGCTTGCCTGTCTTCGTTGGAGGACTGCTGCCATGACCGAGCGTCCCACACCTCCTTCCCAGTCCCCGGTGCACCCCCCGAGTGAGCCCGAGGTGGCGCCGGCTGCCGCGTCCACCGAGCATTCGATGATCGCCGCCCGGCCGGCGCCGGTGGCGCGCCATGGTGTCACCGGCTGGCTCCGCAGCCGGCTGTTCTCGACCCCGCTCAATTCGGTGGTCTCGCTGATCACCCTGGCGGTGCTGGTATGGGCGCTGTCCCCGCTGGTGCAGTGGGCGCTGATCGACGCCGACTGGATCGGCACCACCCGCGAAGCCTGTACCGGCGAGGGCGCCTGCTGGGTGTTCATCAGCGCCCGCTTCGAGACCATCGTCTACGGCTTCTACCCCGAGACCGAGCGCTACCGCGTCGATATCACCCTGGCGCTGCTGGTGGCCACCATCGCCTGGCTGATGATTCCCCGACTGCCGGCCAAGCGCTGGGTGGTGATCTTCGCCCTGGTCGGCTTTCCGGTGATCGCCTGGCTGTTGCTGCTGGGAGGCCACTTCGGCCTGCCGGCGGTGCCCACCCGTGAGTGGGGCGGGCTGATGCTGACCCTGACCGTGGCCATCGTCGGTATCGTCGGCTCGCTGCCGCTGGGGGTGATCCTGGCGCTGGGCCGGCGCTCGCAGATGCCACTGGTGCGCAGCCTGTCGGTGGTGTTCATCGAGTTCTGGCGCGGCGTGCCCTTGATCACGGTGCTGTTCATGGCCTCGGTGATGCTGCCGCTGTTCGTGCCCAGCGAGGTCGAGTTCGACAAGCTGCTGCGCGCACTGATCGGCATCATGTTCTTCTGGAGCGCCTATATGGCCGAGGTGGTGCGTGGCGGCCTGCAGGCGATCCCCAGAGGCCAGGAAGAGGCCGCCAAGGCGCTGGGCCTGGGCTACTGGCGGCGGATGGGCCTGATCATCCTGCCCCAGGCGCTCAAGCTGGTGATCCCGGGCATCGTCAACACCTTCATCGCGCTGTTCAAGGACACCTCACTGGTGCTGATCATCGGCCTGTTCGACCTGCTGGCGATCATCCGTGCCGGGCTCACCGACACCAACTGGCTGGGCTTCGCCACCGAGGGCTACGTGTTCGCCGCGCTGATGTTCTGGATCTTCTGCTTCGGCATGTCACGTTACAGCCAATATATCGAACGGCGTCTACATACCGGCCATTGACGGCCCACAACAACAAATTTGATCGGGAGGCAGCCATGTCTGCTCAAGCGGCGACCACGGCGGATTCGAACACGCCGATGATCGAGATCGACGGCCTCAACAAGTGGTACGGGGACTTCCACGTGCTGCGCGACATCGACCTGACCGTGCAGCCAGGGGAGCGCATCGTGGTGTGCGGGCCCTCGGGGTCCGGCAAATCCACCCTGATCCGCTGCATCAATCACCTGGAGGAACACCAGCAGGGCCGCATCACCGTGGGCGGGGTGCACATGACCCAGGACGTCAAGCGCATCGAACAGATCCGCCGGCACGTCGGCATGGTGTTCCAGCACTTCAATCTGTTCCCTCACCTGTCGGTGCTCGACAACTGCTGCATCGCCCAGACCTGGGTACAGAAGAAACCCCGGCGCGAGGCCGAGGCCACCGCCATGGAGTTTCTCGAGCGGGTGCAGATCGCCGACCAGGCCCACAAGTACCCGGGCCAGCTGTCCGGCGGCCAGCAGCAGCGCGTGGCCATCGCGCGCGCGCTGTGTCTGCGCCCGGAGGTGATGCTGTTCGACGAGCCCACCTCGGCGCTGGACCCGGAGATGATCAAGGAGGTGCTGGACGTGATGATCGAGCTGGCCCGGGAAGGCATGACCATGCTCTGCGTGACCCACGAGATGGGCTTCGCCAAGACCGTGGCCGACCGGGTGATCTTCATGGATCAGGGCCAGATCATCGAGCAGGCGCCGCCCCAGGAGTTCTTCAACAACCCGCGCTCGGAGCGTACCCAGCTGTTCCTGAGTCAGATCCTGGGGCACTGAGGCGCCCTGGCCGCGCGCTTGCTCGCGCAGAGCGCGGCAAGGCGGACGGGGGCGACAGCAGCGGGGCACATAAGCTGGAGGACTGGTAGCGCGGGGTGGCTCCCATGGCGTCGCTGCGAGAAAGACTGCGCCGATAAAGGCGCGGAGTGTCGAGAGCGATGGCGGCGACCACCGCCGTGGCATTCCTTGAAGGAATACAACCAGCGATAATTTTCGTTTGTCGCCGCCTCCCCGCTCTGGTCTTATCGGTGGCATCACCGCCTGCCAACCGATAGGAGCCCGGATGTCTTCCGACTTTGTGACCGCCGACGAGATTCGTGACCGCTTTGCCTCTGCCATGTCGGCCATGTACCAGGCCGAGGTGCCCCAGTACGGCACCCTGCTGTCACTGGTCGAGCAGGTGAATCGGCAGACCCTCGAGGCTGATCCGGCGCTGGCCGAGCGGCTCGAGGCCAGCGGCGAGCACGCTCGCCTGGGCGTCGAGCGTCACGGTGCGATCCGGGTGGGCACGGCCGAGGAACTCGCCACCCTGAGGCGCCTGTTTGCGGTGATGGGGATGTTCCCTGTGGGCTACTACGACCTGTCCGAGGCCGGGGTGCCGGTGCACTCCACCGCCTTTCGCCCGGTCACCGACGAGGCCCTGGCACGCAATCCCTTCCGCCTGTTTACCTCGCTGCTGCGCCTCGAGCTGATCGAGGACGTCGAGCTGCGCACCCTGGCCAGCGAGATCCTGGCCAAGCGCGACATCTTCACTCCGGGGGTGCGTGAACTGATCGCCACCTTCGAGCAGCAGGGTGGCCTCACCGAGGAACAGGCCGAGCGCTTCGTCGCCGAAGCCCTGGAGACCTTCCGCTGGCACCAGGACGCCACCGTGGACCGCGCCACCTACGAGCGGCTGCACTCGGCCCACCGTTTGATCGCCGATGTGGTGTGCTTCCGTGGCCCGCACATCAACCATCTGACCCCGCGTACCCTGGACATCGACGAGGCCCAGCGCCGGATGCCCGAGCATGGCATGACGCCCAAGGCGGTGATCGAGGGCCCGCCCCGGCGCGCCTGTCCGATCCTGCTGCGTCAGACCAGCTTCAAGGCGCTGGAAGAGACCACCCGTTTCGTCGGTGACGCCGAGGGTAGCCATACCGCCCGCTTCGGCGAGATCGAGCAGCGTGGTGTAGCCCTGACCCCCAAGGGCCGGGCGCTCTATGACCGCTTGCTGGGCGAGGCCCGCAAGGCGCCCCAGGGGCTGGACAACGCCGCCCATCAGGCTCGCCTGGCCGAGGTCTTCGCCGACTTCCCTGATGACGAGACCACCCTGCGCCGCGAGGGCCTGGCCTACTTCGTCTACCGTGCGGTAGACGAGTTCGACGGTGACACCTCTGTGGAGGTACAGATCGCCGCCGGCAAGGTGGTGGCCGAACCGCTGACCTACGAGGACTTTCTGCCGGTGTCGGCGGCGGGCATCTTCCAGTCCAACCTGGGCGGTGAGGAGAGTGCGGTGGGGCAGGGCAACGCCAACCGTGACGCCTTCGAGGCGGCGCTGGGGGCCTCGGTGCGCGATGAACTCGAGCTCTACGCCCGCCGCGAGCGCGAATCCCTGGCGGCGCTTGGCCTGAAACGCTGATCCTGATGATTGGCCTGAGCCTCTTCTCTGTATCAGCCGCTGAATGTGCCCATCGCTGATCCTGTCGTCACGGCTCTTGCCTTCACGGAAAGTACCCGCGCCGATCGATCTTCCGCCCGGAAGATCGATCGGCGTTGGCGTTGGCGTTGCGGGTAGCGAGGCGATGTTGGCGGGCAGGTCGTCAGCGAGTGCGAGCCGTGGCACACAAAGGTAAGCTTCTGGCTTTTCTTGTCTCAGGAGTTTGTCGCCATGGAGTGGCTCGCCGCTATCTCGCCGCTGTCCCCCGTCGTCAGTCTCGGCCTGATCCTGCTGTCCGGTGTCACCTCGATGATCAGCGCGTCGCTGGGCGTGGGCGGCGGCACCCTGTTGATCATGACCATGGCCCAGGTGATGCCGGCGGCGGCGCTGATTCCGGTGCATGGCATGGTCCAGCTGGGCTCCAACGGCGGACGCCTGGCCATGAGCTGGCGGCACGTCCACTGGCCGCTGCTGGCGACCTTTGTCCCCGGTGCCCTGGTCGGCGCCCTGGTGGCCGGCTGGCTGCTGATCCGCCTGCCCAGCGGGGTGCTGGAACTGTCGATTGCCGCCTTTGTGCTCTATACCCTGTGGGGGCCGGGGCTGCCCAAGCGCGCCCTGGGCCGCCTGGGCACCCTGATCGCCGGCGCCGTCACCACCCTGTTGTCCAGCTTTGTCGGCGCCAGTGGGCCCATGGTGGCGGCCTTCGTCAAGCAGCACGGCAACTCCCGCCAGGGCACGGTGGCCACCTTCGCCGCCTGCATGACCTTCCAGCACCTGACCAAGGCCTTCGTCTTCGGCGTCGCCGGTTTCCTGTTCGCCGACTGGCTGTGGTTGATCCTGCTGATGATCGGCGTCGGGGTGCTGGGCACCTGGCTTGGACTGCGCCTGTTGCATCACGTGTCGGAGCGGCGTTTCGACACCGGATTCCGGGTGGTGTTGACCGCGCTGTCGCTGCGTCTGGTGTGGCTGGGCATGACGCGGCTGCTGACCTGAACGTCTGGGCAGGCACGGCCGCCATGGGCGAGGGTCAAGACGAAAGATGTGGGCGAAGTAGTGCATAGGGGGTAGTTGCCCCCCGCTCCAGAGCGGCTGAATTGGCATAGAGTGATAGGTAGTCGTCACTGCTGGTCGACTGCCACCCTCGAGTCCTTCAATGCCTCTATTTGCCCGCCGTGAACTCCCGATCCAATGGCTTATCGCTGCCTCCATCGTCGGCATGACGCTGATGATGGCCGGTCTGCTGCTGTGGCAGTCGTGGGATCAGGCTCGGGACTCGCTGGTCGAGGCGCTGCAGCGATCCAGCCAGCAGCTGTCGGCGACGGTGGAGGTCAAGACCCGCTCGCTGATCGAACCTTCCAGGGCGATGCTCGGTGTGCTGAGCAGAGAAACGAGCATCGAGAACTTCGACAGTGCCCGAAGCGATCATCTACTGCCCATGCTGGCGGCGGTGGTCGACGCCCAGGAGGTGCTGGGAGGCGCCTACATCGGCTCCGACAACGGCGACTTTCTGATGGTTCGCGCCATCGAGCGACTGTCGCCCGGGGCAGTATCCGACTCATTGAATCTGGCCGGTGGCACTTACCTGGCGCTGATCCTGCACGGCGACAGGCGGCAAGGCATGGCTGGCTACTGGCAGGTACTCGACGATGAGGCGAGGGAGCTACGTCGCATCGCCATCGAGAGCCACGGCCTGGACCCGCGCGATCGACCCTGGTTTCGTCAGGCGCTGGACGAGCACGGCCCGCAGCTATCGGCGCCCTATACCTTCTTCACCAACGGTGAGCAGGGCGTCACCCTGTCCCAGCGATCCCGTGATGGACGCGCCGTGCTTGGCATCGACATGACCTCCGCGGATCTCGGTAAGGAAATCCATGCGTTTGCCACCACCCAGGGGTCACTGCTGGCCATCACTACCCCCGAGGGCGATGTGCTCGCCCACAACGCGGACAAGGATGCGGCGCTGTTGCCGGGGACCTCGCTGGAGGATCTGGGCGAGGCGCCGTTGATCGAGCTCAAGGATCAGGGGGTGCTGGCGACGCCGGTCCGTTACTTCTGTGGTGAGCAGTACTGGTGGGGGCTGGCGCTGCCCTTCGACATGCTCGGCAGTCGACTGGCCTGGCTGCTGGTGGCCATGCCGGAGCGGGAGCTGATGGCGAGCCTGCGTGAATCCCTGTGGCACCGTCTGTTGCTGTCGCTGGGGCTGGTGACGCTGATGGTGCCACTCGGCATCCTGCTGGGTCGCCGACTCGGGCGCCCACTGCGCGAACTGGGTGAGCAGGTACGGACCATCTCCGAGTTCGACCTCGATGCCTATCGCGGGGTCGACTCCCGGGTGCGCGAGGTGGCTCACCTGTCCGGTGCGCTGGACACTCTGGTGCATCGCGTCGGCGAGTTTCGGCGCATCAATCGCATGCTGGGACGCGAGCGCCGACTCGACGTGATGCTCGACGGCATCCTCGATGAGCTGTTGAACGTCACCGGCAGCCACCACGGGGTCATCTATCTGGCCAATGAGGACAGTTCCGGCCGCCTGTCGCCGGTCGCCGAGGCGGGTCAGGGATGGGGCGATGCCTCCTTGCCGGCGACGCTCGAGGTCGACCAGGACTCGGGCCCTCTGCTGGAGGTGCGGCGAGCGCTGGAGGCGCAAGGGTATCTGGTGCAGTCGCTGCGCGACCGCGCCGGCAAGCGTCTCGGGATACTGCTGCTGGCGCACCGGGACGGTGGTCAGGATGATGACCAGTGGCGCACCTTCGTCGCCGAGGTGTCATCGGTGGCGGCGGTGGCCATCGACATGCGCCGCCTGCTCGAGGGCGAGGCGCGTCTGCTGGACGCCATGATTCAGCTGGTCGCCAGGGCCACCGATGCCAAGTCACCCCACACCGGTGGACACTGTACCCGGGTACCGCAGCTGGCGGAGATGCTGATCGATGAGGTGGACCGGGCGCGCCAGGGCCCTTTTGCTGCGGTTCACCTCAGCGAGGAAGAGCGCGCCACCTTCCACCTGGCGGCCTGGCTGCACGACTGCGGCAAGCTGACCACCCCAGACCACATCATGGAGAAGGCCACCAAGCTCGAGACCCGTTACAACCGGATCCACGAGATCCGTACCCGCTTCGAGGTGCTGTGGCGAGACGCCGAACTCGATTACTGGCGCGCCATCGCCCAGGGGGGCGAAGCAACAAAGCTTGACCAGGTACTGCAGCGTCGGCGCCAGGAGCTGCAGGAGGCCTACGCCTGCGTCGCCGAGGCCAACCATGGCCGCGAGGCGATGAGCGAGGCCGACTGCCAGCGCTTGAAGACCATCGGCGAGTGGCGCTGGCTGCGTTACTTCGATGACCGCCTGGGGCTGTCGCGGGCCGAACTGGACAACATGGCCGAAGAACCCCGTCGCGCCTTGCCTTCAGAAGAATGTCTGCTTGCCGATCTGCCCCGTCATCGCATTGCCTGGCAGCGTCCCTGTCCCCCGGTGCATCCCGAGGACCCCGACAATCACTGGGGCTTTTCGATGGAGCCGCCGTCCCTGGCGGAGCATCAGGGGGAGCTCTACAACCTGTGCATCGCCCGGGGCACGCTCAACGACGTCGAACGCTTCCGCATGCAGGAGCACGTGATCCAGACCATCATCATGCTCGAGTCTCTGCCCTGGCCCGCTCACCTGAAGCGAGTGCCGGAGATCGCCGGCAATCACCATGAGCGCATGGACGGACAGGGGTATCCGCGGCGGCTGCGACTCGGCGAGGCCAGCCTGGAAGAGCGGATCATGGCGCTGGCGGATGTGTTCGAGGCGCTGACCGCCTCCGATCGTCCCTACAAGAGTGGCCTGCCGCTGTCCCGCGCACTGGAGATCCTGGCTGACATGGTCAAGGACGGCCACCTGGACCCGGCGGTCTTCGAGTTGCTGCTGGATAGCGGCGTGTGGCGGCGCTACGCCGATACCTTTGTGGCCGACCGACAGATCGACCAGGTCGATATCGATGCCATCCGGGCCCGAGCTCGGCGTTGACCTAACGTGGAGCCTGCCGCTGTGTTCGGGATACGCGTCTGCAGATCTGCACATATAGTGGAGAGAGCGCTACCCCTTTCGGCTTAGGGCGTTTCGTCACGCTTGAAAGTCCCGTTTGCCTCGTCACGAGAGGTCCGACCATGTACCGCCATCGACTCGTCATTCCGGTGCAGTGGCTGATCGGTATCGTTATCGTCGGGGTGATGGTGGTGATGGCGGTGGCGCTGCTGGGGTTCTCCTGGCACCAGTCCCAGCGCACGCTGGGGGCGACCCTGGAAGAGACCTCGGCCCAGCTGGTCGACACCCTGGAGGCGCGTACCCAGGCGCTGGTGAGGCCGGCACGGGTGGCCATCGACATGCTGGCCAACGGGGCCCCGGGCGAGGCCGACGACTGGGACGGCCGGCTGGCAGCGTTGCCGCTGATGAGGGCGGCGCTGGAAGCCCATCGACTGGTCGACGCCGTCTACATCGGCTATGGCAGCGGCGACTTCCTGATGTTTCGCGCGGTGGATCGCATGCTCGAGAGCAAGCGACCCGACCTCGTCAACAACGACGGCCAGGACGCGGCCTACCTGGCGCTGGTGGTGGATGCACGCCCTGGCCAGCCACCGCAGAGTGAATGGCATCTGTTCGATCCATCGCTTGCTCCGCTCGGGCGCGAGCGACTCGACCAGTACTTCTTCGATCCGCGCAGCCGTCCCTGGTTTCAGCAGGCCCCCGAGGGTGACGCCCCTTTCCTGACCGCTCCCTATGTGTTTTTCAACACTGGCGAAATCGGCATCAGCATGGCGCGCCGCAGCGGTGACGCCGTGGTCGGCCTGGATGTCGCCTCGCGGGACCTCGGCGTCGGCCTGGATGACCTGCGGTTGACGCCGCAGACACGCATGGCGGTGGTCACCGCCTCCGGCCAGGCGCTGGCGACCACCCTGGACGCCACACTGGATCCTGGGCTCGGCAACGCCCGCCAATTGTCCTCTTTCGAGGATCTGGCCATGCCGGTGCTGGCGCAATTGTTGAGCACGAACGTCGACCAGCCGCCGCGGCGGTTGTCCCATGACGGTCGCCAGTGGTGGGGGCTGGTGCTGCCCTTTGTCACCCTGGGGGGCGAGGCCACGCGGCTGATGGCAGCGGTCCCGGAAGACGAGCTGACCTCCGATGTGCGCCAGATGATGCTGGAGAGTTCGTTGCTGGCGGGGGCCGTGACACTGGCCTTGTTGCCGCTGGGGGTGCTGCTGGGACGACGACTGGGGCGTCCATTGCGGGAGTTGTCCGGACAGGTCGAGGCGCTCGGGCGCTACGATTTTTCCGCCTGCGACGGTGTCGGCTCGCGGGTGACCGAGGTGCGCGGGCTCAGCGTGGCACTGCGCCGGCTGGCGCGTGGTATCGAGGGCTTTGGACGCATCACCCGGGTGCTCAACAGCGAGCCACGCCTGGATCGCATGCTGACCAGCATTCTCGAGGATCTGCTGCGCGGCACCGGCAGTCGCGCCGGGGCCATCTACCTGGCCGATGAACAGGACGAGGGACGCTTCGCTCGGATCGCCAGGGAGGGGGAGGCGAGGGACCCCGATGCGGACCCACGGAGTCGGGAGCTGCGACTGCAGGAAGGCTCCGAGGCCGAGCTCGAGGCGCTGATCGAGCGCTTTGAGGCGGCCGGCTATCTGTTGCAGCCGCTGCGTAACCGGGAGGGAGCGACGCTGGGTCTGCTGGCGTTGGCGCGGCGCTCGCTGGACGATGACGACGCTCACTGGCGTGCCTTCGTCGCCGAAGTGTCGGCGGCGGCAGCGGTGGCCATCGACCTGAGGCGACTGCTGCGCGGTGAGGCGCGTCTACTGGAGGGCATCGTCCAGCTGGTGGCCCATGCCATCGACGCCAAGTCGCCGCATACCGGAAGCCACTGCTCGCGAGTGCCGGTACTGGCAGAGATGATCGTCGAGGGCATCGATCGCAGCGAGCACGGGGTATACGCCGAGACTCACTTCGACGCGACCCGCCGCAGCGCCTTCCATCTGGCGGCCTGGCTGCATGACTGCGGCAAGCTGGCGATTCCCGACGAGGTGATGGAAAAGGCCACCAAGCTCGAGGCCCGCTACGACCGTATCCATGAGATTCGCACCCGCTTCGAGGTGCTGTGGCGCGATGCCGACGTGGCCTACTGGCAGGGGCGCGCCCACGGTGGCGATCCGGTGACGCTGGAGCGACGGCGCCATGCGCGACAGCAGGAGTTGATCGCAGCCTTCGAATGCGTGGCCGAGGCCAATCGGGGGGGCGAGGCCATCAGCGATGAGCTGCTGGAGCGCCTGACCGTCATCGCCGAGTGGCGCTGGTGGCGGCGCTTCGATGATCGGCTCGGGGTGTCGCGAGATGAGCTCAAGCGCATGTCCCGCGAACCCCTGCGCAGGCTGCCCGCGGAGGAGCGCCTGCTGGCCGACCTGCCACGTCACGAGATTCCCTGGCACCGCTCTCGCCCGGCGGTGGCGCCGGACGACCCCGACAATGTCTGGCGTTTCGACATGCGGCCCAGTGAACTGGCCGGCCATCAGGGCGAGCTTTTCAATCTCAGGGTGTCCCGCGGCACCCTCAACGAGGTCGAGCGATTCCGCATCCAGGAGCACGTGGTCCAGACCATCATGATGCTCGAGGCGCTGCCCTGGCCCGCGCACCTGCGTCGGGTCCCGGCCATCGCCGGCAATCATCACGAGCGCATGGACGGTACCGGTTATCCACGCCGACTGGCGATGAAGGACGCCAGCCTCGAGGAGCGGGTCATGGTGATGGCGGACGTGTTCGAGGCCTTGACCGCCGCGGACCGCCCCTACAAGTCGGCCATGACCCTTTCCCGGGCACTGGCGACGCTGGCCGACATGGTGCGGGAGGGCCATCTGGACCCCGAGATCTTCCGGCTGATGCTGGAGCAGCGGATCTACAGCGACTACGCCGAACGCTTCTTGACGCCGGCCCAGCGTGATAGCGTTGATACCGAGGCGCTGCTGGCCCGTGCGGGAGTTTGACCTGACGCAAGCGCGCAGGAGTAGGCCCGCTCCGGCTTTTGCCCAAGTGGACGACGACAAAGGCGCCTGCATGAACGGCTGGTTCGCCCGAAATGGTCTATATAATGCCGAGAATGATGGTGAACGCTCGCCAATTTGGCCTGTACAGGCCGGTCAAGTGGGTCATAATGCCGTCAGTGCAGTCTGGAAATCGCAGGGGTTTGGATAAATGGTGACCACAAGGAATTCCGGGTGGCGTTCGCTGACGATGCTGGTCGCGCTGGTGGTGACCTGTCTGATGGTGGTGCAGTCCGCCCAGGCAGGCAATCCGCGCTACGCAGGCATCGTGGTGGACGCCGAGAGTCATGAGATCCTGTACGCGGAAAACGCCGATGAGCGCCGCTATCCGGCCTCACTGACCAAGATGATGACCCTTTATATGCTGTTCGAGGCTCTGGACGGTCGTACCATGAGTCTGGGCCAGCCGCTGCCGGTCTCTTCCCATGCGGCCTCGATGCCGGCGACCAAGCTGTGGCTCAAGCCCGGTGACAGCATCCCGGTGGAGAAGGCCATCCAGGCGTTGGTCGTGCGCTCCGCCAATGACGTGGCGGTGGTGGTGGCCGAGTCCCTGGGCGGTTCCGAGTCTCACTTCGCCGACATGATGACCCGCAAGGCGCGCAGCCTGGGCATGAATAACACCACCTTCCGCAACGCTTCGGGCCTGCCCAACTCCGGCCAGGTCACCACGGCGCGGGACATGGTCATCCTGGCGCGCCGTCTGATGCTGGACTTCCCCCAGTATTACCCCTACTTCTCTCTTACCGAGTTCACCTGGCGTGGCACTCGTCACACCGGTCACAACCGTCTGCTGACCAAGTACCCGGGCACCGATGGTCTCAAGACCGGCTTCATTCGCGCCTCCGGTTTCAATGTGGCGACCTCGGCCACGCGCAATGGACGGCGCATGGTGGCGGTGGTCATGGGCGGCTACACCGCCGCTTCCAGGGATGAGCAGATGATGAGCCTGCTCGACCGTGGCTTCCTGCGGGCTTCGCTGGTCGACGGTCGTGGTTTCCTTGCCAATACCGACGTCTCCGGTGGCGAACTGATGGCGCCTCGCCAGCGTGGGTTGATCTCTGCGCCGACGCCGAGCCGTGTCGCTCAGGTGCCATCGACCGCGGTGCGGCCGTCACGGGTCGAGACCGTGGTTCGTCCGGCCACGCCGACGCTGGCCAGCCGCCAGTCGGCGACAGCGCCGGTGCGCTTCGAGTCCGCCGCCCCGATCATCTCCGATTCGCGTCGTTCTTCGTCCGGTCCCGACCCGCTGCGCAACCTGATCGACCAGCCGAGTGCCTCGGCACCCGCCCTGGCATCGATTCCGGTGGCGGCCTCGGTGCCCGACGCGGCAGCGGCGAGGCCTGAGCCCAGCCCTGTGTCGAGTTCCGTGTCGAGCGCGCCGTCCAGCGCGCCGTCCAGCGTGGCGAGCACGAACACCACCAGCGCGAATGCGAACAGCACCATCGCGCAGACCGGCGACTGGGGGGTCCAGGTGGGGGCGTTCAGCGACATGGACAGCGCGCGCAGCCAGGCCAGCCAGGCGGCCGATCGTCTGGCGGGCGAGATGGCCCACGCCCGGGTAGCGGTGGCGCGAGCCGACAATGCCAACATCTACCGTGCCCGCGTGGTGGACCTGCAGGAAGGCCAGGCCCGTTCGGCCTGTCGGCGACTGCTGCAGCAGGGCATGGACTGCATGGTCGTTCAGGCCAGCCTCTAAGCGTCAGTTCGCGCCACCTTCACGTCGTTCTCCGACAAGGCCCGCCTCTGGCGGGCCTTTTGCTGCATGGCATACACCAGTGCACAGTTCTGGTGCGTCTGTTCTTGCCAGCGAAGCGTTCGCCCCCTAACGTTGTCCCTGTTACCCCCGTCGGCCCCGTGCCGGCGGGGTTCGTTTTTAGGTCAGGTAGATGGTGGTCGTGAGCCACTTGCCATCAGTGCTGCGGACAGGGAGGAGAGCATGGGATCATCGTTCAAGGGTATCGGGTTCATGTGTCTTGGCGTGCTGTGCCTGGCGCTCGGTGACGCCATTTCCAAGTGGCTCGGCGAGGTGCATTCGCCGTTGCAGATCATCTTCTTTCGCACCCTGGTGTCGTTGCCGTTGATCATGCTGCTGGCGCACCAGGGGGGCGGCCTACGCACCCTGTCGACCCGACGTCCTGGGGTGCATCTGATCCGTGGTCTGATCTATACCGGCACCATGGGTTGCTTCGTGCTGGGGTTGACGATGATGCCGCTCGCCGAGGGCACCGCCATCGCCTTCGCCGCGCCGCTGTTTGTCAGCCTGCTGTCGGTCCCGCTGCTGGGCGAGCGGGTGAGCGTGCCGGTGGTGCTGGCGTCGTTGGTGGGCTTTGCCGGTGTATTGGTGATCGTGCGTCCAGGCAGTGAAGGCATCTCGCTGGGTGCTCTGTCGATGCTCGGGGCGGCGGTGTTCTATGCCTTGATGATGATCACCGCTCGGCGCTACGGCGCCCGCGAGCACCTGTGGGCGATGGTGTTCTACATGACCCTGGTGCCCTTTGTGGTGACCGGCGTCGCCCTGCCGCTGGTATGGCAGGCGCCGGCGCTGGAGCATTGGCCGGCCTTTCTCATGTCCGGGGTGCTCGGGGTCGGCGCCACCGCCTTTATTACCCTGGCCTTTCGTCACGCTCCGGCCGCTATCGCCGCCCCCTTCGACTATACCGCCATGCTGTGGGCGGTCCTGCTCGGCTGGATGATCTGGGACGAGGTGCCGGATCTCGGGGTGCTGATCGGCGGCACCCTGATCATCGCCAGCGGCCTGGCGATCGCCTACCAGGAGGGGCGCACCAGCCTCAAGCGGCGCCCTTCGGCCTGAGCTGGGCACTTGCCGTCCTAAGCTTGCCTTAAGTTGCTGCCGTCAGGCTGCCTGTTACGCGACAAGGCGTATCACCTTCAGGGAGCAGGACGATGGCATCGATTCCGTCACATTCAAAAAGCCGGCAGATCAAGGTGTGGGACCCGTTGGTCCGCGTCTTTCACTGGGCGCTGGTGCTGGGGTTTGCCCTCAATTACGCCGAAATTGGCCCTCATCGTTATATCGGCTACACCCTGATGGGGCTGATAGGGCTGCGTGTCGTCTGGGGGCTGGTGGGGCCCTGGTCGGTGCGCTGGTCGAGCTTCTGGCCGACACCCTCGCGCCTTGGAGCGGCGCTCAAGAGACAGGCCGCAGCACAGGAAGCAAAGGAAAACAGTTCCCCTCAGCGCATCACCCATACCCCGCTGGGGGCGGTGATGATGTTGCTGATGCTGGCCTTGCTGGTGGGGCTCGGTACCACCGGCATCTTGATGGTGCACACCGAGCGTTTCCACGATGTGCACTGGATGGAGGAGCTGCACGAGGGCCTCGCCACGGCGGTACTGTGTCTGGTGCCGTTGCACGTGGGCGGCGCCATCCTGGAGGGGCGACGACTGGGCGACAACCTGATCGCCGCAATGGTCCATGGGCGTCGAAGGGTCGGGCCTCGCGTCTGAGGGTCGCGTTCGGCGGTGGGCTGCCTGGCCGGGCTCCCAGGCCGGTTCAGCCTTCCCAGGCCGTCAGCAGGTCCCTCGCGGCGCACGCCGGGTCCGCCTGGCCGCAGATGGCGGAGACCACGGCCATGCCATCGGCGCCGCTTTGACGCACCGCCGAGGCGTGCTCGCGCTTGAGCCCGCCGATGGCCACGCTGGGCAGCGGGCTCGCCGCCACCAGCGAGGTAAGACCATCGAAGCCCAGCGGCGTGGCGTGGTCGCTCTTGGTCGGCGTGGCGAATACCGGCCCGAGTCCGAGATAATCCAGTGCCTGGACATCCAGGCGCGACAGCTGGTCGGGGTGCTGCACCGACAGGCCGATGATCGCCGTCTCGCCCAGCAGGCGGCGGGCTTCGCCCACGTCGCCGTCGTCCTGCCCCAGATGCACGCCGTCGACCTGTGCCTTTAGCGCGACCTGGACACGGTCATTGATGACCAGCGGGACGCCGTGTTCGGCCAGCACCGGTTTCAGTCGGCGCGCCAGTTGCACCAGTTCGTCATCGCTGGCGGTCTTGTCACGTAGCTGCACCAGGCTGACTCCGCCGCGTACCGCCGCCTCCACCGTCGCTTCAATCCCCATGGATGCGCACAGCCCGGGGTCGGTGACCAGATAGAGGCGAAGGCTGCGGGGGGCGAACGGGCGCGCATCAAGGCGTCGAGGAGAGTGGGTCACGAGGGGCTCCTGGTACATGAATCGGGTAGGGCGGTCGGGTCAGTCGAGAGACTCGATGGCGAGAGGTTCCCGCCGTAACAGCGTCTCGGGATTGAGCTGATGCAAGGCGTCGATAAAGGCGACGGCGAAGCTGCCAGGACCCTGGGCGGTGCGGCCGGCGCGACTGCCGGCTTCGCCATAACAGGCCAGGGCCGCGCAGGTGGCGACCAGCGGATCCTGATCGGCGGCGAGAAAGGCCGCGACCACACCGGACAGGGCGCAGCCCAGCGCCGTCACGCGGGGCATCAGCGGGTGTCCACCGGGCACGCGCACCAGCCGCCGGCCGTCGGTGACCAGATCGACCTCACCGGTTACCGCTACCACCGCCTCCTGGCGCCGGGCCAGGGCGACGGCCGCCTGCACGGCGTCGTCGCTGGCGGCAGTGGAGTCGACGCCGCGCCCGCCAAGACCGTCCTCGGCCAGGGCGATGATCTCCGAGGCGTTGCCGCGAATGACGCTGGGCCTCAAGTCCAGCAGCCTGGCGGCCGACTCTCGCCGATAGGCGGTGGCGCCAACGGCGACGGGGTCGAGCACCCAGGGGGTCTGGTGCTCGCCGGCACTGGTGGCAGCCTCGACCATGGCCTCGACCCAGTGAGGCGAGAGCGTACCGATATTGATCAGCACAGCGTCGGCCAATGCCGCGAACTCGGCCGCTTCCTCACGCGCATGGACCATGGCCGGTGAAGCGCCCACGGCCAGCAGCACATTGGCGGCGCTGTTCATGGCCACGTAGTTGGTCAGGCTATGGACCAGCGGCGCCGCCTGGCGCAGCCGGGTCAGCCGTGCGCCGATGTCGGCGCCGGTGAGTGTCGTCGTCATGACAGGCCTCCCTGGCGTTGGACGAAGGCGGTGAGGGTCGCCTTGCAGGGAGTCATGATCCGGTCACTGCGCGCCGCTGTAAAGCGGCGATGGCCTGAGATATCCCCCTTGAGCCGGGAGACGGTGAACCGCGACAGCTCGCCGGGCGTCAGCCCAGCAGTTGCAGTGCGATCAATACCCCCAGGGCGGCGAGGGCGAGCTCGCGAACCGGTACGCCGTTGCCGCTGTCTGTGGCGTCGTCTCGACGCTCCGAGCTTGCGGTTCGGGGCCACAGGGCGAGGCCACCGAGAATCAGGCTGAGGCTACCGAGGGGCAGGCTGATGGACGACCAGAAGGCCATCAGGGCGAGGCCGCCGACCAGGGCCAGAGAGATACGAAGAAGCCCCTTGGTGGCGAAGCGGGGGCGAGTACGGGAGACCTGCTGTAGGAAGGGCATGTTCGGAATTCCTTGTCGGTGCAGGGGGCGGGCCAGAAGACATCTACTGACACCATCGCTAGGGCTGCAGCGTAGCGGCTTTGCCTTAACGCGCGCTTAAGCTTTATTGAAAGATTTGTGACAAGGTCTGATGCGCGAATCTGCAAAATGTTCAGTCGGCGAGCTGCGACATTGGTCGAACGCCATTGGCAGAGCGTGGGAATCGTGGGGGCAGAGGGCGCGTCGCGCCTGGCTCCGTCGTCGCCTTCAAGGGCGACCTGCAAGGGCGACCTGAAAGGGTGACCAGCAAGGGTGATCTGCAAGGGCGACCGCAATGGCCTCCTGCCAAGGCGGTCTGTCTGGACGTGGATCAAACGCGTGCGTCAGGCGCGGATATAGGCCCAGCCCTGGCGCTGGCCCTCGGCCAGGGTGAGTACCGCTGCCTCGACGATGGCCAGTCCCCGGGTGTCGACGATGCCTTGGGCGTCGAGACTGTTGCGACACAGTCTTAACCATGCGTCGGTGTCGTCCGGGGTGGCGACGGCGGCGGCCACACCGCCGGCGTTGGTGATGATCAGCACCTCGGCCTCGGGGCTGGCGGCCTTGAGGTTGCGGGCATTGCGCCTGGCGCGGGCAAGACTCTCGGCGCAGGGAGCGTGAAGCATCACCTTCAAGCGTGAATCGCCCGCTTCACGGGGGGGCAGGCCGGTATCGCTCATGACGCCTCCGGGGCGGCGCCGATCAATGTTTCCAGATGATGGACCTGGGCGCCGAAGTCGGAATGCTCACGGCGATTGTCGGTGGGCAGCGTGATCTCGAGGGTGTCGATGACCCGCGCCGGGGCCCCGCCCTGATGTCCACCGAGCACCATCACCCGGTCTGCCAGCAGCACCGCCTCTTCGATGTCGTGGGTAACGAAGACGATGGCGGCCTCGGTGCGCTGGCGCAGGTCGATCAACTCGTTCTGCAGGCGACGGCGAGTGATCGCATCCAGCGCCGAGAAGGGCTCGTCCATGAACAGCACCCGGGGCTTTACCGCCAGCGCCCGGGCGATGCCGACACGCTGTTGCTGGCCGCCGGACAGGGTGGAGGGGAAACGCTCGGCCATGTCGCCCAGGCCGACCAGCTCCAGCGGCGCAAGGGCGCGGCGCTGGCGCTCGTCCCGGGACAGCCCCAGTCCCTCTAGCCCGAGCGCCACATTGGCGCGGATGCGTCGCCAGGGAAACAGCCGTGGCGCCTGGAAGACCATCGACCAGGGCCGCGCTCCATCACGTGGGCTCTCGTCCAGCCAGCGCTCGCCTGCCACCGCCGGCAGCAGGCCGCAGAGTGCCCGCAGCAGGGTCGACTTGCCGACCCCGGAGGCACCGACGATGGCGATGAACTCCCGTGGAGCCAGGCGCAGGTCGACATGTTCGAGCACGCGCTGGCCGCCGAAGCCCAGGGCCAGGTCATGGGCCTTGAGCACGCAGGCGTCGGCGTTGCGTTCGGCTGTCAGGGTGTCCATATCAGCAGCCTTTTTTGCAGATGCAGGAAGCCCAGGTCGAACAGGGCGTAGAGCGCCGCAATGGTCAGCATGTAGACCACCACGATATCGGTGGCCAGCAGGCCCGAGGCCTCCATCATGCGCTGGCCGATGCCGGGAATGCCGAACAGTTCGGCCGCGACCACGGTCATCCAGCCCTGGCCGAGGCCGGCGCGCAGGCCACCGAGGATGCCGGGGGCCGCCGCGGGCAGGCTGACCTTGGTCAGGCGGGCCAGCAGCGAACCCTGGCCGAAGGCCCTGGCTACCTCGTCATAGCCGGGGTCCACCGCACGCACCGCGCTGTAGCTGGCGAAGTAGTTGATCCAGAACACCCCGATACTGATGATGAAGGCCGCCGCCGATGGCGTGATCCCGAACCAGATGATGGCGAAAGGGATCCAGGCCAGTGGCGGGATCGGGCGCAGCAGGCGCGCCAGCCAGGCGTGCAGGGCGTCGAACACCGGCAGCAGGGCCGCCGCTACGCCCATGGCGATGCCTGCCAGCGAGCCGATGGCCACCCCTACGCTGTAGTGAGACAGGCTCGAGCTGACGACTTCCCACCAGATGCCGTCGACCACCTCGCCCCAGAAGACCGTCGGGATCGCAGAGGGCAGCGGAACCAGATTGCCGGGCAGCAGCCCCAGGCGCAGTGAGATCTCCCAGAGTGCCACAAAGGCGACGAGCCCCAGCGCACCGAGGCCGGTGCGCCGGCTACGAGATACCGACTTCATGGGCTCGTGTCGCCTTCTTCGGCGTCTGCGTCAGCGCTTGCGGTCAGGTCGTCGTACCAGCGGGTGTCGAACAGAGTGTCGATGTCGAGGCCCTGCTTGAGGGTGCCGTTGGCCAGCTGGAAGTCATGCATGGTGCGGGTGCCCTCGACGATCGCGTGGGGATCGGCGCCGTAGTTGGCGAAGGGCGAGGACAGTGCAGCCTCTACGGTTTCCAGCGGCACCAGACGCTTGCCGACGAACTCGCGCACCGAGGGGGCGACCTGCTGTGGCGTATCGACCAGGGCGTGGGTCGCTCGCAGGTGAAGTTCGAGCAAGGTGCTGACGGCATCGGGGCGCTGTTCGAGCAGGCTTTCGCGTGCTGCCAGCACCGCGCCGGGTTGACCCGGCAACATGTCCGAGGCGTGGGCCACGATCTGGGCGTCGTCGAGGCGTTCGGTCACGGTGGAGAGTATCGGCTCCAGGGTCGAGGCGGCGTCCACTGCACCGGCCAGCAGCGCCTGCTGGACACGATCGGCGCCCATGGCGACGATCTCGACGGCGTCACTGCCGATGCCCAGGCGTTCGTCCAGCCAGTAGCGCAATACCGTGTCGGGTACCGAGCCCTTGGGGAAGGTGGCGATCTTGGGCCGACGGCCTTCGCGCTCGGTAAAGTCGGCGATGGCCTGGGCCGGGTCGGCGTCGGCCATCAGGCTGGCCAGTTCGCCGCGGGCGACCAGGCCGATCTGCTCCTGGATGGCGGCCGCCAGTACCTTGATCGGTACCCCGTTGGCGCGAGCCACCATGGCCGGGCCGATACCGAAGTACATGACGTCGAGATCACCCGAGGCCAGCGCCTGGACCATCGCCGGCCCGCTGGAAAAGCGTGTCAGCTCAAGTTCCAGGCCGGCCTCTTCGGTCCAGCCTTCGCCCTCCATCACGAATAGCTGAGCCACCGGCAGGATCGGCATATAACCAACCTCCAGCGGACCTTCGTCGGCGGCGATGGCGGTACCAGGCAGAAGCAGGGCGGCGGCGGTCAGCCAGCGGTAAAGGAGCTGGGGCATGGAGCCCTCCCGGAGCAATGAAGTTAATGATCAGCATGATAACGATCGGGGGACGAGGGCGACACGCAGGCGTGCGATCAATCCGTTATATGCTTATTAGGCATCGGAAGACGCCGACACGACGATGGCCGCCCGGGGGCGGCCATCGCTGAGGGGACAGGCTGTCTGACGTAGCGGTAGATAGAGAGGGGGCGCTGCTCGTCCCTCCCTCGGACACTTCTGTCCTTACGTCTGCCTGCTCCGTCCTTACTTCTTGCCCGGCTGTTTGACGTAACGCAGATACGGACGCTGTTCGTCCCAGCCCTCAGGGAACAGGGTCTTGGCTTCGTCGTTGGAGACGGCAGGCACGATGATGCAACGGTCGCCATGGTTCCAGTTCACCGGGGTCGCCACCTTGTAGCCGTCGGTCAGCTGCAGGCTGTCCAGCACCCTCAGGATCTCGTCGAAGTTGCGTCCGGTGCTGGCCGGGTAGGTCAGCGTCAGGCGCACCTTCTTGGCCGGATCGATGATGAATACGCTTCGCACCGTCAGGGTGTCGTTGGCGTTGGGGTGGATCATGTCGTATAGGTCACTGACCTTGCGATCGGCGTCGGCGAGCAGCGGGAAGTTGAGCCCGTGGCCCTGGGTGTCCTCGATATCGCCGGCCCAGGCGTGGTGATCTTCGATGGGGTCCACCGACAGGCCGATGGCCTTGGCGTTGCGTTTGTCGAATTCACCCTTGAGGCGCGACACTTCCCCGAGTTCGGTGGTGCACACCGGGGTGAAGTCCTTGGGGTGAGAGAACAGGATGACCCAGCTGTCACCGGCCCACTCATGAAAGTGAATGGTGCCGGCGGTGCTTTCCTGTGTGAAGTCCGGTGCGGTATCACCCAGTCGTAGCGTCATGGTCGTCTCCTTGGCGGTTGATGGCGACGGGCCCGGACGGACCCGTCGGGTCGATCGGTGAGACCGGGGCGCGGCCTCGTGGCAGCGAGCGTCAGGGCGCCGGCGCGGCCGCCCCGACGAAGCGATCCTGCCAATAGTCTATGGACAGCGAGGTGGTGGTGACCGTTCGCCCGCGTCCGGGCGCGTGGATCATCACATCGTCGCCGGCGTAGATGCCGACATGGCTGACCCCGGGACCCTTGCCGGTAGCGAAGAACAGAAGATCACCCGGCCGTGCCTCGTCGATGGGCGGCAGGCGCCGGTATTGCTCCCGGGATGAGCGCGGCAAGGGGATACCCGCCCGGGAATACGTCATCTGGGCCAGGCCGGAACAGTCCAGCCCGCGCGGATCGTTGCCGCCGAACCGGTAGGGGGTGCCGACGGCGCTGCGCGCCTCGGACAGGATCAGGGCACGTTCCATGGACAGTCCCTGGCCGCCGTCATCGGTGCTCAGCGGGGCCGAGGCACAGCCCCCCAGCAGCACCAGCAGCAGTGCCATCAGGGCTGTCCAAGAGGATCTGGTGTACCACGGCATCGAAGTGGTCATTGCGGCTTTCCCTGCACAGACGAGGCGCCCTCTACGGTACTCTGCCCTACCAGGCAGGCCAAGGGGGCCGAGGCGTAATGTGTCGCTGGCGCCGCAGGCGTAGCGACAACGACAATGACAAGGCGACCAGGCGACCAGGCGACCAGGCGACCAGGCGACCAGGCGCGGACGCGACCGACAGGCCGATGCCCCCTGACGACAGGAGATACGTGCCCCCTAACGAAAGGAGATGCGTGTGCCGTTGGCCAGCATCTCGTCGGGGGTCATGGCCTTGCCCTCCACGCCGATCATCTCGTCACCGCACTGGTCGGTCCAGGTCAGGACGCCATGGGTCAGGCCGACGCCGCCGAGTAACTCGCGGATCTCGCCGGTGCCGAGAAAGGTGCGGGTTCGCCCCTTGTCGTCGGCAAGCTCTGTGGTGCCGTTGGCGTGATGAAAGCGCACCGTGTAGATGCCATCCATCGACTCCACCTCGACGATGGGCGAAAACCCGCGGGACAAGGCCTTGGCGAGTGCCTTGAGGGTAATCTGGCGCTCCAGGGTGTAGTCGATGTCAGCCATCTTGGTGTTTCCTCCGGCGAAACGGGCCTCTTAAGACTGGTCCAGCAAAGGACTTCTGGCAAACAGGTAAGTGCGGTGCCGTGACCCAGTCGTTGAAGGCGCGTTCTTGAGGCGGTGTGCCGAGCCGGTATGGTTGATGGCTTCTACAGCTATCGACAGGTGAACCATGCGACACCATTCCATGCCCTTGGCCCTGGCGGCCTCGATTGCGCTCGCGGCTTCCTTCGGCGCCCATGCTCAGGACCAGGAAGATGCCCAGGTTCGTTTTTCCGTGCCCGCCTGGCCCGGTGTAACGGTCAAGACGGCCCTGGCATCCACCCTGCTCGAGACCCTGGGCTACGAGCCGGTCCAGGAAGAGCTGGGCTCCACCATCACCTATCAGGCCCTGCGCCAGGGAGAGCTCGACGCCTTTCTGGCGGCCTGGTTGCCGGCCCAGCAGGGCATGTACGACGCCAGCTTCGAGGATGGCGAGTCCAAGCTCGAGGACCTTGGCAACAACGTCGACGGTGCGCGCCTCGGCTTTGCCGTACCCACCTACGTCTACGAAGCCGGCGTGAAAACGGCGGAGGATCTGGACAAGGAAGAGTTTGCCGACAAGCTGGACCGCACCATCTATTCCATCGAGGTGGGCTCCGGCATGAGCGACTCGCTCAACAGCGCCGTGGATGAGGACACCTACGGTCTGGGTGACTGGAACCTGTCCGAGACCTCGACGCCAGGCATGCTGAGCGCCGTGGACGCGGCGATCGATCGTGAAGAGTGGATCGTGTTCGCCGCCTGGACCCCGCACTGGATGAACATCGAGTTCGACGTGCGTTATCTGGATGACCCCGAGGACATGTGGGGACCGGAAGGCGGCCGCAGCGACGTGCGCACCCTGGTGCGCAGCGAGTTCGCCGAGAGCCACCCCAATGCCACCCGTCTGCTCGATCAGCTGGTGTTTACCGCCGATGACCAGAGCGCCATGATCCGTGGCTTCAGCTACGAAGAGCGCGAGCCGGAGGCGGTCGCCGTAGATTGGCTGCGTGAACACCCCGAGGAGACCAAGAGCTTCCTTGAGGGGGTCACCACGCGCGACGGCGAGGAGGCCTGGCCCGTGGTGCGCGATGCACTGGAGATCCCCGAAGCCTGATGTCGGTTGCCTCAAGCGTCGACTGAAGACCGCCGTTTGGAGCGAAAGACGAAAGGACCGCCCCAGGGCGGTCCTTTGTTTTCTGCAGGTCGACAGGACGACGTGTGGCGTCCACTCGAGCTGTCGAGCGAGCGGGTCGTGATGACAGGATCAGTGGTCGTGGTCGTGGTCGTGGTCGTGGTCGTGGTCGTGGCCATCGTGGCTATCGTCATGACCCTCGGCATCGACCAACCCCTGATGCAGCACCTCGGCATTGTGCAGGATCATTCCCAGGTAGTGAGACGTCATCCCTTCTTCGGACAGGGCGCCGTTGTAGAGTGAGCCGGCGATGGGCACGCCGGTTTCCTCGGACAGTTGTTCCATCAGCGCCGGGCTGGACATGTTCTCGACAAACAGCGCCGGAATCTGGCGTTCACGGATGACGTCCACCATGCGCGCGATATCCGCCGCTGACGGTTCCGCTTCGGTGGACAGACCGACCGGCGACAGGAAGTCGATGCCGTAGGCCCGAGAGAAGTGGCCGAAAGCGTCGTGGCCGACGATGACCTGGGCGTGTTCCGGCAGGTCGTCGAGCAGCGCGAGCACCTGGTCGTGGGCCGCCTGGATATCCTCCATGTAGCTGTCGGCCCTGGACGCGTAGTGCTCGCTGTTGTCAGGGTCGACGGCGATCAGTCCGTCGCGGATATTGGCGACATAGATCAGTCCTGCCGACAGGTCGAGCCAGGCATGGGGGTCGTACTCGCCATGGTCGTGGCTGTCGTGATCATCGTGGCCGTCGTGATCTTCATGGTCTTCATGGCTGTCGTGATCACCGTGGCCGCCGTGCTCTTCATGGCTGTCGTGCTCTTCATGGCTGTCATGATCGTGGCCATCGTGCTCTTCATGATCGTGCTCTTTATGGTCGTGTTCGGCCCCTTCCTCTTTCTGGCGATGCAGCGATTGGCCGCCATAGGCCAGCAGCGGCACTCCGTCCGTGGCGACAACGGTCTTGCCCTGATAGCCGCTGGCGTCGAGCAGGCGCGTCATCCAGCCCTCGAACTGCAGGCCGTTGAGCACCACCAGGTCTGCCTCGGCCAGGGCCCTGGCGTCGGTCGGGCGAGGGGAGTAGACGTGGGGGTCGCTGTCGGGGCCGACCAGTGAGGTGACCTCGACCCTGTCGCCGCCGACGTTGCGTACCATGTCGGCCAATACACTGAAGCTGGCGACCACCTGGGTGGACTCGTCTGCCACGGCCTGGGGGCCAAGGGCGAGTCCCGTCAGGGCAATCCAGGCGTGGCGTTTGACGAAGGCATGAGGCAGTGACAGTGGCATGGACGTTGATCTCCGGTTGGTCAGGGGACGGCGGGGCGCGTCAGGCGTGGTCGTCGGCGCGCAGCGGTGTGGCGCGACGACGAAGGCGAGCAGAAAGACTGTGCTGGCGGCCAAACAGCGCCGACAGCAGATAGGCCACACCGGCCAGCAGGATGATGGCCGGTCCAGAGGGCAGGCTCAGGTGGTAGGAAATCAGCAGGCCACCGAGGCTGGCGCCCAGCGCGATCACCACCGACAGCACTATCAGGCCCTCGAGGCGCGTGCTCCAGAAGCGAGCGGTGGTGGCCGGCAGCATCATCAGACCGACCGCCATCAGCGTGCCCAGGGTCTGAAACCCGGCGGTAAGGTTGAGCACGACGAGCCCCAGGAAGACACCGTGGACCAGACCGCTTCTGGTGCCTTGGCTGCGCAGAAACAGCGGGTCGAGGCATTCCACCACCAGGGCGCGGAAGATCACCGCCAGGGTGATGACGATCAGGCTACTGATGCCGGTGATCAGCACCAGGGCGGTGGTGTCCACCGCCAGGATGGAGCCGAACAGCACATGGGTCAGATCGACACTGCTGCCGCCCAGGGCGACCAGCATGACCCCGGCCGCCAGCGAAATCAGGAAGAAGCTCGCCATGGCCGAGTCTTCCCGGTGGCCGGTGAGCTGGGACACGCTGCCGGCCAACAGCGCGATCAATAGCCCTGACAGCATGCCGCCAAGGCTCATGATGGGCAGCGAGAAACCGGCCATCAGAAAACCCAGCGCAACGCCGGGCAGGATGGCGTGGGACATGGCGTCGCCGATCAGGCTCATGCCGCGCAGCATCAGGAAGACCCCCAGCGGCGGCGCCGCCAGCGACAGCGCCAGGCTGGCCAGCAGTGCACGGCTCATGAAGGCATAGTCGAAAGGGGCGATCAGCCACAGGTACAGGGTGGAAAGCAGCGAGTCGAGCATTCAGACAGATCCAGGAAAGGTCAGCGGCAGTCGAGGTGGGCGGGTCAATTGACCGGTGTGACGCTCCACCAGCGCATCCGGCGTGGCCCAGCGGCCGTGGCCCTGGGACAGGATCAGGACGTCATCGGCCAGGCGTGCCAGTTGCTCCATGTCGTGCAGCACGATGATCAGGGTCGCCCCCTGTTCGGCCATCTCGCGCAGCACGTCCATCAGCATCTCGACGGTATCGACGTCGACGTTGGCAAAGGGTTCATCGAGCAGCAGCAGTTCGGCTTCCTGCATCAGCGTCCGGCCGATCAGGGCTCGCTGGCGCTGGCCTCCGGACAGCTCGCCCAGCGGGCGGTGGGCCAGCCGCGAGATGCCCAGACGTTCCATGATCTCGCGCCCACGGCGATAGTGAGCGGCGCAGTAACCCTTGAAGGCACCGTGGCTCGGCCAGGTGCCGGTCATGATCAGTTCCTCGACGCTCATCGGGAAGCTCAGGTCCAGCGCCAGCTGCTGCGGCAGCCAGGCGCGGCGCGCCGCCGGAACGGCGCATTCGACGCGGCCCGCGACCGGCGTCAAGTTGCCCATGATGGCCTGGATCAGGGTGCTCTTGCCGGCGCCGTTGGCGCCGATGAGCGCGGTGATGGCGCCATCCTGAAAGCGCCCCTCGAGATGTTCGAGCACGGTGCGCCCGCCGCGTGCCAACTGCAGATCATGCAAGACGAGGCGTGACATCAGTGCCACCATCCGGCGGACCAGGACACCGCCAGCCACAGTGGCAGCAGGGGAATCAGCACCAGCATCAGTCGGCGCCGCATGGACAGGGACATCAGCGAGAAGTGGCAAGGCCCTTCGGGGCGGTGACGATGGGTCATGCAGGATAGCTCCGGGGCAAATCGGTCGAGCAAAATGGTTGAAAGTTATAACATAACAATATCTGGGATTCCACGACTTCCCTCCCTCGGGCCATCCACTTGAGGTAGCCGCCAGAGCGTTCGAGGCAGGCGTGGAACTTTCCTACAATCGGTACTGCAAAGAATGTCTTCCCACGATAGACTGAAATAAGGTGTCAGGTGTGCCTGGTCTCGCACAACAGGACAACGTTTCTACGGAGTTTTCAGGATGTCACGGATATTGCGGCGGATGGCGCTGGTCGGGGCGGCCCTTGGGCTGGCCCTGCTGACGTCGACCCACTGCGTGGCGGGCGGCAGTACCGGCTTGTACGTCGGTGTCGGCGCCGGCCAGATGCAGGGCGATGACGACTTTGACGACGAGGCGTCGGCGGCCAAGGTCTTTGCCGGCTACAACTTCGGCTGGCTGCCCTTCCTCGACCTGGGGGCGGAGCTGTCCTACCTCAACGGCGGTGAGCTCGACGGTGAGGTCGACGGCACCTCGGCACGGCTCGAGGTGGAGAGCCTGCAGGCCATGGGCATCGCCGGCTTCAGCTTTGGCCCCTTCGGCGTCTACGGCAAGGCCGGCATGGCGGACTGGGACGCCGACCGCAGCGGCAATGGCCTGAACAAGGACTATTCCGGCACCGACCCGGTATTCGGGCTGGGCGCCCGGGTGCAGCTGTTCGATGTGACCGGGCGTCTGGAGGTCGAGCGCATCGATGCCGACGAGATCGGGCACGTCGATAGCCTGACCGGCAGCGTGGTCTATACCTTCTAGCCTGGTGGGTGCGACTCAGGTACCGGTTTCCATCAGGTGCGTTCTACCCCGCAGGGGCGACGCCA